>DATAGN010000340.1:0-2637 GCA_036263715.1 Ramlibacter sp. | reverse complement strand
GCAGCGCGGGCTGGTAGCGCCAGTTGTAGCCGACGCCCAGCGTCACGCCGTGCTCCGCGCACGCCAGTGCGGCACGTTGGGCGCTTTGCGCATCCAGCCCCAGCGGCTTCTCGCTGAAGACATGCTTGCCCGCGCGCGCAGCGGCGACGATCTGGTCGGTGTGCATCGAGTGCGGCGTCGCGAGCACGACGGCATCGACATCCGGGTCGCGCAGCAGCTCCTCGTAACTCGCCAGCATCCGCAAGCCCTGGGCTTGGGCGAACTCGAGCGCCTTGGCGGGCGTGCGCGTCGCGGCAGCCGTGAACTGGATGTGCTGGCTCTGGCCCTGCACGCTGCGGACGAGGTTCTGTCCCCAGGTGCCCAGGCCGACGATGGCGGCGCGGATCATGTGGTGCGGCTCTCTGGCGTGAGCCAGCGAATGTAGCGACAGCCGCGACCCCGATGCACCCCGGTTTACCCTCTGGGGCGCAGCAAAAAGCCCGGCCGGGGCCGGGCTTGCTGCTTTCCTCTTACGTGCGAGCTCAGAACGACATCACGTAGTAGGGCTCGGTCGTGGTGATCGAGCCGTACGGGATGTGGCGGCTGCCGACCACGAAGGCGTTGTTGTCGGTGACCATGTTGGGCGCACCGCCGGTCATGGTGCTGACTTCACCCGCCCGGGAGGGCACGTTGAAGGTCCCGGCCGCGGAACGGTCGTTCAGGTGGTGGCTGCCCAGGGCGCTGCGGTGCTGGCGCAACTGCGTCATGGCGGTGCTGCGGTCCCAGTTGATGTTCGGCTGCACGTAGACATAAGACGGCGAAGTCGTGGTCGCGGTCACGCTCGACGAACCCGCGCCGAGCACGGTGGTGTCGACGGAGGTCGAGCTGTCCAGCGCGAGAGTCTCGGAACCGCTCTCTTCCATCGCCAGGACGTCGGCGCCGGATTCACCCAGCTCCACGGACGTTCCGTCCGGATAGAAGATCACGTCGGCCTGGGCCGCACCGGCCAGGCCGATGGCACCGGCGATGAAAAGCGCTCGGGTGAGGGAAGTCGTCTTCATGGGAAATGCTCCGTACTGTTCAGTGTTGGAAGTACCGGCCTGCGCCGGGTGTGTGATGACAGTTTGGAGCGGGCGTGTCTGCGACCTATCGGACGTGCGCGGCGGCTGCCGTAGGAGCTGCCGGGCAGGCGGGACATCCGTTGCCGCAGGGTGCGTGCGGCGCGGCAGCAAGCCGCTGGCGCAGGGCTAGCCGGCGACCGCGACGGAGCGATTCACGACGCGGGAGACGCGCCTGGGGCCGCCTTCCACGTGCTGCACCAGGTTGAGCCTGGCGTACCGATAGGCGTCCAGCACGACCATCATGTCATCGCCGGTGGCCTGGTCCAGGCCGCGCAGGGTGAGCAGCGGCAGGGGCTTGTTGCCCCAGACCGCCTCGATGAAGTCGACGATGTCGCGGCCCTTGCGCGGCCCGCGCTCCTCGGCGCGGCGCAGCAGCCGGTCGAGGGCGGCCAGCCCGAGCTCGGTCGCCCTGTGGGAGCTGAGCTCCTCGGACATCAGGCGGGCCTGCTCGAGCACGGTGCCGACGCGGTCCACCCGCGCCCGGTCGCCCCGGCCGACGACCACTTGCACGCCGTCGATCCGTTCCAGGTTGGCGTTGTGACGCCGCTCGCGGTCCGCCTTGCTCATCGCAGCCCCTCCTGCGGCCCCGGGGGCCGCGTCCCCCGCCTTTGTACTTGAGCTGGCAGCAAAGGTTAAGGGGCAGTTCTCCCGGGCGTGCAATGGCGCGCCGAACTGCTGCGCAGGCACCACATCCTGTGCAATGTTCCTGCACTTGGCATGCCGATGCGGGCGCGAAAACGGGTGTCGGTGGCGTCCTACGCAAGAGTCGGAAAAAGCCGTCGACACTACCGCGGCGACGCGGTCTTTCGGCTTCACGCCGGGCTTGCCCGCTGCAACCTTTTTTCCAATCAAGAGCGCGGCGCGCGAAGTGCACGCGACATCCGACCCGGAGTTTCGATGGACCAGGCTGTCACACCCCCTGCCCTCAAGAAGAAGGGCGCGAAAACCGCGCGCACCCCGAGCTCCAAGTCCTCGGGGCCCGGCATCGGGCCGATCAAGACGTTGTCCGGCGAAGCGGGGGATGCCCGGTCGCGGCAGGTGCTGAAGGCGCTCACCGCCTTGGCCTCCGGCGACTTCAGCGCCCGCCTGCCGACCGACTGGTCCGGCATCGATGCGCGCATTGCCG
Source organism: Ramlibacter sp. (assembly GCA_036263715.1). GTDB lineage: Bacteria > Pseudomonadota > Gammaproteobacteria > Burkholderiales > Burkholderiaceae_C > Ramlibacter. Next base: position 411 of record DATAGN010000340.1, on the reverse strand, counting down.
AAGCGTTCAACCAGAGCATCGGGAATGCCGAACGCATCACCACCGAGGCCGCGCGCCTGTCCAACACGGTCGGCAAGGAAGGACGCCTGTCACAGCGGATCTCCGCTCCCGGCGCGGTCGGGAGCTGGGCGGACCAGGTGGACTCGTTGAACACGCTGATCGACGACCTGGTGCGGCCCACCAGCGACATCGCGCGGACCATCGGCGCCGTCGCCAAGGGCGACCTGGGCCTGCCCATGGACCTGCAGGTGGACGGACGTCCCCTGAAGGGCGAATTCCTGCGCTCGGCCAAGCTGGTCAATACCATGATCGAGCAGCTGTCGGTGTTCACCTCCGAGGTGACGCGGGTGGCGCGCGAGGTGGGCACCGAGGGCAAGCTGGGCGGCCAGGCCAAGGTGAAGGGCGTGTCGG
>DATAGN010000339.1:0-2957 GCA_036263715.1 Ramlibacter sp. | reverse complement strand
CTGCACTTCCAGCTTCCGCTCGCTGATCAGGCGCTTCCACTTCGCCGTCTCCGACGCCACGATCTGCGCCATCTGCTGCGGCGTGCCGCCGGTGGGCACCGCCCCCAGCATCGCCATCTTCTTCTGCAACTCCGGCTCCTTCAACGCCGCGTTGAAGGCCGCATTGACCTTCTGCACGACTTCCGGCGAGGCCCCGCGCGGCGCATAGATGCCGAACCAGTTGCTGACATCGAAGTTCTTCAGGCCCTGCTCGTGCAGCGTCGGCACGTCGGGCAGGAAGGGCAGGCGCTTCAGGCTGGTCACGCCCAGGATGCGCAGGCGCCCCTCCTTGATGTGCGGCATGGCGGTGACGACGTTGTCGAACAGCATCTGCACCTGCCCGGACACCATGTCGTTGAACACCAGCCCGGTACCGCGGTAGGGAATGTGCGTCATGAACACGCCGGCCTGCGCCTTGAACAGCTCGCCCGTGAGGTGGCTGTTGGTGCCGTTGCCGCTGGAGCCGAAGTTCATGCGGCCCGGTTGCGACTTGGCCAGCTTGATGAACTCCTGCAGGGTCCTGGCCGGCACCGTGTTGGAGACCATCATCACCGTGGTGGTGCTGGCCACGTCCACGATCGGCACGAAGTCGCGCTCCACGTTGTAGGGCGTCTTGGGGTTCACCAGCGGCCCGACCGAGTGCGTGCTGCCGGTGGCGATCAGGAGCGTATAGCCGTCCGGGTCAGCCTTCGCAGCCAGGTCCGACCCGATCGTGCCGCCCGCGCCCGGCTTGTTGTCGATGACGATCGGCTGGCCGAGCTTGTCGCTCGCGTATTGCGTGATCGCGCGGGCGAGCACGTCGGTGGCGCCGCCGGCCGGGAACGGCACGATCAGGCGCACGGGCTTGTTCGGGTAGTTCTGCGCGGCGGCAGGGCCCGCGGCGGCAAACGCCAGGGCGAGGAGCAGGACGGAAAATGGTCGGCGTTTCATGATTCGATGGTCGCCCCGCTGCGCTTGATCACCGGCCCCCACTTCGCCAGCTCCTCCTTCATGAACGCTGCGAACTGCTGCGGCGTCCCCGGTTCGGCATCCATGTACTGCGCCTTGAGCTTCTCGTTGGTGGCCGGGTCGCGCATCGCCGCCACGAACTCGCGGTTCAGGCGCTCGATGATGGGCGCGGGCGTGCCCGCCGGCGCGACCAGGCCGATCCACGCACTGCCGTCCATGGGCAGGCCCCCCTCGCGGAAGGTCGGGATGTTCGGCAGCTGCGTGGAGCGCCGGGCGGTCGACACCGCCAGGGCCTTCAGGCGGCCGGCCTGCACCTGCGGCATCACCGCCAGCGGCGCCAGGCTGATGATCTGCGTGTCGCCCTGCAGCACGCTCGTGACGGCGGCCGGCGAGGACGCATAGGGAATGTGCACGACGTAGCTGTTGGTCAGCGTCTTGAGCATCTCGATCGACAGGTGCGACAGGCTGCCCACGCCGATGGAGGCGTAGTTGTACTTGCCGGGATTGCGCCGAAGCAGGTCCATCAGCTCCTTGAGCGTGTTCACGCCCAGCGAGGGACTCACCGCCAGCACGTTCGCCTGGTGCACGCCGAAGGTGATCGGCACGAGGTCCCGGAACGGGTCGTACGGCATCTTCTTGTACAGCACCGTGTTGTTCACCAGCGGCCCGGTGATCGACGCACCGATGGTGTAGCCATCGGGCGCGGCCTTGGCGACCACGTCCGTGCCCAGGTTGCCGCCGGCGCCGGCACGGTTGTCGATCACGATCGACTGCTTCAGGCCCTGCGAGGCCTTCTCCGCCACCACGCGCGCGAACACGTCGGGCGTCGAGCCCGCGGCGAAGGGCACCACCAGGCGGATGTTGCGCGAGGGGTAGTCGGATTGCGCACGCGCCCAGGGCGTCGCGAGCAGGGCCGCCGGTGTGGCGGCGATGGCTTGGAGGAGCCGGCGTCTTTGCGTCATTGCTGGTCCCTTTGGGGTGAATCGATCGCTTCGGTCTGGCTGGCGAAGTACTTCTGTTCGCACGCGATGTAGCCGGCCACCAGGGCACGGTAGGCGGCCTCCACCACGTCGGGCAGGCCGTCGAAGCCGCCGTTGAAGGCGGGCGCGTGGCGCTGCGCGAGATCGCGCACGTGCGCGAACACCTGCGCCTGGCGAGCGGGCGCGCTCACCTGGAAGGCATCGCGCTTGAAGCGCGCGGCATCCTTGACGTACATCGCGCGTTCGGCCATCAGCCGCACGATCTGTTCGTCGATGCGGTCGATCTCGCCACGGATGCCGGCGAGGTCGTCGGCCATCGCGCGGTACGCCGGATCGGCGAAGCGCCGCACCGGCGCGCCCTGCGCATCCGGTTCGCGTTGCAGCTGGTGCTGGTTGCCCATGTTCACCCCACCCACTTGCGTGCGTTGTGCCAGATCTGCATCCAAGGGCTGTGGGCCGACGGGTCGCCGGAAGTCCACGACATCTGGATGTTGCGGAACACGCGTTCCGGGTGCGGCATCAGCGCGGTGAAGCGGCCGTCGGGCGTCGTCACGGCGGTCAGCCCGCCGGCGCCGCCGTTCGGGTTGAACGGATAACGCTCGGTGGGCTGCCCGAAGTTGTCGACGTAGCGCATGGCGCGCACGACCTTGCCCTCGTCGCCCCGGTGCGCGAAGTTGGGATAGCCCTCGCCATGCGCCACCGCGATCGGCAGGCGCGCGCCGGCCATGCCCTGGAAGAACAGGCTGGGCGACTCCAGCACTTCGACCATCGCCAGCCGGGCCTCGAAGCGCTCGCTGCGGTTCGTGGTGAAGCGCGGCCAGGCTTGCGCGCCGGGGATGATGTCGGCGAGTTCGGCGAACATCTGGCAGCCGTTGCATACGCCCAGGCCGAAGGTGTCCTGCCGCGCGAAGAAGTCGCGGAACTGGTCCGAGAGCACGGGGTTGAAGGTGACGCTGCGGGCCCAGCTGATGCCCGCCCCGAGCGTGTCGC
>DATAGN010000338.1:0-18771 GCA_036263715.1 Ramlibacter sp. | reverse complement strand
CGAGGACGCTTGCCACGGTGCGGTGCCGCGCCAGGTGTGCCAGGCTCATGATCTGCGGCGGCGCCAGCTCGATGCGCCCGTCCCAATAGTCCTGCAGCGCCGCGCGCGGCGTGAGCCAGACGCCTTCGGTGGCCTCGTGCTGGTCGTGGCGGGCCTCCTGCCCCGGCGGCACGGTCGCGACGAAGAAGCGCGTGTCGAAGCGCTTGCGCGTGACGCTGGACAGCCGCGGCGTGATCCAGCGGGACCAGGGATGAAGCAGGCCGGCCGACAGCCGCACGTCCATCGGGCCCAGCAGCTCGTCGAAACGCGGTCCCTCGCGCAGCATGGCCCACGCCTGGCTCGCCTGCTGCGGCGTCACGTCGGCCAGCAGCAGCCCCGTCTCCTCGAACAGCTCGCGGATGGCGGTGACGAAGAGAGCCGCGGCTTCGTCTTCGCCCAGCTCGGGTTCACCGAGCAGGGCGTGCAGTTCGGACGGCGGCCGGTCCAGGCGCGACGCCCATTCCGCGTCTTCGCGGTCCGCCTTGCCGCCGGGAAAGACATAGGCGCCGCCCAGCACGTCGGACTGTCCGTGGCGGCGCAGCAGGAAGACCTCGATATCGCCGGCGCCATCGCGCAGCACCACCACCGTCGCCGAGGGCGCGGCGGGGCCGTCGTTCACGAACGTGTTGAGCTCCATGCCCCAAAGGCTAGCAGACGCGCCTGCCCTTATGCTCGCCGGATGACCGACTTCAGCGACGCCATCGCCTTTGCCCAGTCCCACGAGGTGCCGTGGCCGCGGGACCCCGCCGAAGACCTGGCGCGGTGGGGCGTGCACCACGCGGACCCGCCGCCGTTCAACCGGCTGCGCGGGCCCGTGCATGCGCGCGGCGGCGTCTGCGGCGTGATCCGCCAGCATGGGCGCGAGATCGCGTGCTGGGGGCAGTGCGACCGCGCCGACCTGACCTTCAGCGTGGCCAAGACCTACCTGGCCCTGCTCGCGGGCATCGCCCACGCGCGCGGACTGCTGCCGGACCCGGACCAGCCGATCAGCGCAACGCTTCCGGGGCTGGGCTTCGACGATGCGCACAACCGCCCCATCACGTGGGCGCACATGCTGGAGCAGACCAGCGAGTGGCAGGGCAGCTGCTTCGGCATGCCGGACCAGGTGGAACACCACCGCCACGTGGGCTACGACCCGAAGCCGGTCACGGGCAGGAAGGGCGAGCGCCGCGCGCTGCAGGCGCCGGGCAGCTACTGGGAATACAACGACGTGCGCATCAACCAGCTGTCGCTGGCCTTGCTGCACCTGTTCCGCCGCCCCTTGCCCGAGGTATTCCTCGATGCGGTGCTGCGGCCGATCGGGGGCGGCCAGGACTTTCGCTGGCTGGGCTACGACGACGCGTGGGTGGAGATCGACGGCCAGCGCATGCAGTCGGTGCCGGGTGGCTCGCACTGGGGCGGCGGCGTCTCCATCAGCGCGCGCGACCAGGCACGCATCGGCCAGCTGGTGCTGGACGGGGGCGTGCACGAAGGGCGACAGCTGGTGCCGCGGGAATGGATCGCTCGGATGCAGCAGCCGTGTGCGATCGCACCCTTCTACGGCTGGTTGTCCTGGCTCAACCGCGATGGCGTGGTGTTCCCGGATGCGTCGCGCGAGAGCTGGTTCATGTACGGCGCGGGCGGCCACTATGTCTGGATGGATCCTGCCAACGAGGCGGTGGTCGTGGTGCGCTGGCTGGATGCGCCGCGCATGCCGGGGTTCGTGCAGCGCGTGGCGAAGGCGTTCGGGTAGCGGCGAAGGCGTTCGGCTAGCGCCTTAAACGTTCCTCGATCAACTGCCGCGTCGCGCGCACCTCGCCCGCGAACGGGCTTTGCGGATCGCTCGCCTTCAGGATCGTCTGCAGCGCTTCCTGGTGCCGCCCCTGGTCGGAGAGCGTCTGGGCCAGGTTGTTCAGGACGATCACCGACTGCGGGTTCTTCTGCAGCGCCGTGCGCAGGACGCCGGCGGCTTCGTCGAGCGAGCCGCGCGCATGGAGATGGTTGGCCAGGCCCACGGCCGCGGGCAGGCTGTCGGGCCACTGCGCGAGGGCGGAGCGATAGCCCTGGATCGTCGCATCGACATGGCCGCCGCGCGCCAGCGCCAGCAGCGCATCGAGCCAGCGGGGCTCGGTCGCCGTGGCTGCCACCTTGCCGGGCGGCTGCACCACCATCGCCCAGTAGTTGCCGGCCAGCCAGGTGCGCTCGAAATACGAGAAGGGCATCTGCTGGCGCACCTGCAGCCCCGAGCGCAGGTAGATGGTGCCGGTCTCGTAGTCGAAGCCGTTGACCACCGCGTAGTGCCATTCGGGCAGGAACATGCCCACGTCCTGCAGCACCACCACCGGATTGCCCGCGGCGACCTCGCGCAGCAGGTCCGCGTAGCGCGGCTCGATGCGGTAGCTCACCAGCCCGTGGCGGCGCGGCGCCGCCAGCATCTCCACCTGCAGGCTGCCCTTGCGCGATGGCAGCCACACCTCGTCCACCAGCGCTTCGGGCTTCACGCGCGAGCCGCTGGCGTTCATGACCATGGCCAGCGCGGCGGGGCCGCACTGGTATTCGACCTGCGGATGGAAGGGCACCTGCGTCAGTTCCACCTGGCGCGGCACGCCCGCGGGCCACTGCGTGCGCAGGTCCACCGTCTGCGGGATCAGCGTGCCGCAGCCGGCAAGCAGCAGCGCGGTGGCCGCAAGCAGCCACCGCGCCCAGTGCAGGATCGTCGTCGTTCGCGCCTGCATCCGCCCCTTACTTGCGGATCGCGTAGTACCAGATCAGCGCCGCCACGAGCACGATGGCGACCCAGCCCCAGGTGTTGACACCGCCGGCGGGCGCCGCCTGGATGTCCTGGGCCAGGGCGTGCACTTCGACGTCCGTCATGGACTGGATGCGCTCGCGCGCGGCACGCGGGTCCACGCCGGCAGCCTGCAGCTGCGCGATCACTTCGGCACGTTCCAGCGTGCCCAGCAGCAGCGTGCGCTCAGTGGCCGGTGCCGTGCCGGCCGCCGCCTGGTCGGCGCCGATCAGGCCGGCCCGCGCGGTCTGGAACGACAGGGCGAGTAGGGACACCACCAACACACGACAGGTCGTTTTCTTCAACGCGAAGTTCATGGATGCGCTCCTTGGTTGTGACCGTGCTCGGCGGACCGCCGAAACGCGGAGCGCAATTTACGCACGCAGCCGGTGGGCCGGGTGTTCAGCTTCACAAGCGGGAAACTTCTTGCTACAAGTGTTTCCGACGTTGTTTCCGCCGGCGCAGAATGCCGGCAATGAACTCATCCGACTACGCGCAAGGCGCTGCCTGGCAGCGCGGCAGCTACGTGCCCATCGCCCAGGCGAGCGTGCCCCTGACCGACTGGGGCTTCCTGCGCTCGGACGCGACCTACGACGTGGTGACGGTCTGGGAGGGCGCCTTCTTCCGGCTGGACGCGCATCTCGATCGCTTCGAGCGCAGCTGCCGCCGCTTCCGGCTGGACCCGGGCAAGACGCGCGAGGAGATCACCGCGATCCTCACGCAGTGCGTGCGACTGGCCGGCCTGCGCAGCGCCTATGTCGAGATGCTGTGCACGCGCGGGCAGCCGCCGTGGGGATCGCGTGATCCGCGGCAGGCCGTCAACCAGTTCCATGCGTTCGCGGTGCCATACGTGTGGATCGCCAACGAGGAGCAGCGCCGGCGCGGGCTGCACGTGCTGGTGAGCGACGTGCAGCGCATCCCCGCGGCCAGCGTCGATCCCACGGCGAAGAACTACCACTGGAACGACATGACCATGGGCCTGCTCGGCGCGCTCGACGCCGGCGCGGACACGGTGGTGCTGACCGATGCGCAGGGCAACGTGGTGGAGGGCCCCGGCTTTAACGTGTTCGCGGTGCGCGACGGGACGCTGGTCACGCCGGCGGAGGGTGTGCTGGAAGGCGTGACGCGGCGCACCGTGCTCGAGATGGCCGAGGCGCTCGGGATTCCGGTGCAGGTGCGTGCCTTGCCGGCCGCCGAATGGCGCAGCGCCGACGAGGCTTTCCTCAGCACCTCGGGCGGCGGCGTGCTGCCGGTCACCCGGGTGGATGGAAAGCCCGTCGGCACGGGGGAACCCGGCGCGCTGACGCGCCGGCTGGCGGACACGTACTGGGCGTGGCACGGCGAACCGCGCTACAGCACGCCCATCGCGTACTAGGCTTGCGGCGGGACGATCTCGTCGAGCACCTCGGGATCGCGGCGGATCGTCTCGCGCTGGCGGTGCTCGCGCCGGTCGTGCTTGCCGAACTCGTGGTCGAGCGCGTGCACCAGCTTTTCCGTCGCGCCGCGGAAGGCCAGGTCCTGGTTCGGCGCATAGTTGGTCACTGCAATGGGAGCGCCACGTCCGGATACGCGTGCTTCCAGCATGCAGCGCTTGTCCACACCACCGCCCTTGGCTGCATGGTTCTCGTCGGTCAGCTGCACCTCGATGCTCGTGAGGTCCTGGTCGAAGCGCGCCAGGTGTTCGTTGAGGTATTCGCTGGCCCAGCGTTCCAGGGCGTCCTTGTTCTCGATGTCGTTGCTGGTGTTGACTTGCACTTTCATGCGGTTTCCTTTCGACGTTCTGTCTCCCATCGTGCGGACCGCCGGGTTGCCCGGCAAGTCGGAGGCTGGCGATAAGCCTGTCGGACACGGCCTGCCGCGCGCGGCCGCGCTATGCTGGCGCGCACAAGGAGACCTGAATGCTGGACGTCATCGAGGCCGAAACGGGCGACAACCCCTCGGCCACCATTCTCATCCTGCACGGCCTGGGGGCCGACGGAAACGACTTCGTGCCGGTCGCGGAGCAACTGGACCTGCAGCAGGTCGGTGCGGTGCGCTTCGTGTTCCCGCACGCGCCCGTGATGCCGGTGAGCATCAACAACGGCTATCGCATGCGGGCCTGGTACGACATCTTCGGCTTCGACGTGGATGCACCGCAGGACGAGGCCGGACTGCGGCGCTCGCAGGCCCTGATCGAAGGCCTGCTCAAGCGCGAGAAGGACCGCGGCATCCCCGCGAACCGCATCGTGCTCGCCGGCTTTTCGCAAGGCTGCGCGATGGCGCTGCTGGCCGGGCTGCGCCACCCGGAACGGCTGGCCGGCATCTGCGGCCTCTCGGGTTACCTGCCGCTCGCGGCGAACACGCAGGCGGAGGCGCACGCGTCGAACAAGGACACCCCGATCTTCCTGGCGCACGGCACGCACGATGAAGTGGTGGCGCTCGATCGCGCGGAGGCCTCCCGCGACGCGCTGGCGAAGCTGGGCTACCAGGTCGAGTGGCACGAATACCTGATGGGACATTCGGTGACGCCCCTGGAGATCGAGGAGCTCAACGCCTGGCTGTTGCGCGTGCTGTCCGCCCCGTAAGGCGTGCTCAACCGCCCCCGGCCTACACCGCCGGCCCGGCATCGGCCTAGTCTGGAAGCATCCACGAACAACAGGAGCTTTCGAATGAACGGCAATCCGATGCTGGGGCAGGTCCTCGGCGGACTTTTCGGGCAGGCCATGGGCCGGCGCGGCATGGGCGGCATGGGCGGAATGGGAGGCCTGGGCGGCGGCCTCGGCGGCATGGGCGGGCTCGGCGGCGGGCTGGGCGGCATCGCGCTGGGCAGCGTGCTCGGGGGCATGCTGGGCGGCCGTCGCGGCGGCATGGGGATGGGCGTGGGCCGCGGCGGCATGAACCAGACGGCACTGCTGATGATGCTGTTGCCGCTGGCGATGCGCTGGGTCCAGAGCCAGGGCGGCATGAACGCGGTGATGGACAAGTTCCGCCAGAAGGGCATGCACCGGCAGGCGCAGTCCTGGATGTCCACCGGCGAGAACGAGCCGATCGACGAACAGGCGGTGGAGCAGGTGGTGGGCTCGGAAGAACTTCGCCAGATGGCGCAGCGCCTCGGCGTGCCGGAGCAGCAGGTGGCGCAGGGCTTCGCCGAGATCATGCCGGAGATGGTCGACAAGATGACGCCGCAGGGCCAGATGCCCGACGGCGCCGACGAGGTGCTCGACGAGAGCACGCGCGCGCTGGAAAAGGAGATCCAGGACGTGGAGTATCGCGACACGACCCGGCACTAGGCGCCGTCGTTCCCGCGCACGCGGGAATCCAGCGCTTCCGCATCCGAAGGGCCGGCAGTGGCGGCCTTTTTCCTGGACGCCCTGGATCCCCGCCTTCGCGGGGATGACGAGTGTGCCGCCAGCAGGTTTTCGGCAAAGGTGATAACTTCGCACGCGAAACGAGAAGCTGTCGAGAGGGCGCGAGCAGATCCCATGAGCAAGTTGCAAGAAGCCTTGAGCACGCTGGCGCCCGCGCGTCTGCAAGGCATCCGGCGTGGCATCGAGAAGGAAAGCCTGCGGGCCACGCCCACCGGCGCGCTCGCGCTGACGCCGCACCCCACCGCGCTGGGCTCGGCGCTGACGCACCCGAACATCACCACCGACTACAGCGAGTCGCAGCTGGAGCTGATCACGGGCGTGCACGCGAGCGTGGAGCAGTGCCTGGAAGAACTCACGCAGGTGCACCAGTTCACCTACCGCGCCCTGGGTGACGAGCTGATGTGGGTGAGCAGCATGCCCTGCGTGCTGCCCGCCGACGAGAACATCCCGATCGGCCGCTACGGCTCGTCCAACGTCGGGCGCGCCAAGAGCGTTTACCGCATGGGCCTGGCGCACCGCTACGGCCGGCGCATGCAGACGATCTCCGGCATCCACTACAACTGGTCGCTGCCCGGCGTGAGCGATGCCGAGTACTTCGGCCTCATCCGCAACTTCCGCCGCCAGGCCTTCCTGCTGCTGTACCTGTTCGGCGCCTCGCCGGCCGCTTGTTCCAGTTTCGTCGCGGGTCGCAAGCACGAATTGCAGACGCTGGCTCCCGGCACCGTGTACATGCCGCACGGCACCTCGCTGCGCATGGGCCGCCTGGGCTACCAGAGCGATGCGCAGTCCAGCCTGGCCGTCAGCTACAACAGCCTCGACGGCTATGCGGCTTCGCTGCACGAAGCCCTGACGCGCCCGTACCCCGCGTACGAGAAGGTGGGCATCCTCAATCCGGGGGGCGAATACAACCAGCTCGCCACCAGCTTGCTGCAGATCGAGAACGAGTTCTACGGCACGATCCGGCCCAAGCGCGTGATCCGCCCCGGCGAACGCCCGCTGCACGCACTGCGCGAGCGCGGGGTCGAGTACGTCGAGGTGCGCCTGATGGACCTCGATCCTTTCGTGCCCGTGGGGATCAAGGCGCAGACGATCCGCTTCCTCGACGTGTTCCTGCTGCACTGCCTGCTGTCCGCGAGCCCCGACGACACGCCGCAGGAGATCGCGGCGCTCGGACGCAACCAGCACCGCACCGCGGCCTTCGGTCGCGATCCTTCCGTGATGCTCGAGCGCGGTGGCCGCGAGGTCCAGCTCACCGACTGGGGCGCGGAGATCGTGGGCGAGTGCGCGCCCATCGCGGCCATGCTCGATGCCGCACACCACACCACGGACTACGGCGACGCGGTGCGGGGCGCCGAAGCCTTGCTGCGCAACCCGGACATGCTGCCTTCGGCCCGCGTGCTGGCTGCGCTGGCGCGCGACCATGGCAACAGCTTCGCGGGCTTCACGCTCGTGCAGTCCCAGCAGACCAAGTCCAAGCTGCTGAAGTTGCCGTATCCGGGCAGCCTGCACGCACGCATGGAAACCGTGGTGCGCCAGTCCCTCGCGGACCAGGCCGCGGTGGAAGAGGCCGACAGCATGCCTTTCGAGCAGTTCCGGCAGCAGTACACCTCTGCGGAGCGCCTGGGCCTGGGCCAGGCAGCGGTGGCACCGGCGCTCGCCGCCGTCTGACGGGCCGCGGTGCCCGTTCGGCCGCACAGCACGCCGAACGCGGCCTTCTCCCACACGCCGAGGTCAACCGCGCGTCGAAGGGCACGTTGGTCACGGGCACCCACAAGGAGTCCCCATGACCGTCATGCCCCGTTCCCCGCGCCTGCTTTGCCTGCTGGTCGCAGCCGCGCTCGGCGCCGTACCCGCCATGGCCGCGCCCCCGCCCTGGGCCGGCGGCGGCAAGCATGAAGCCGGCGACGACCACAAGCACGAACGCAAGGCAAAGAAGGAACACAAGGAGAAGAAGGAGAAGAAGGAGAAGCACGCCGTGACTCCGGGGGCGCACTTCGACGACCGCAACCGCGAAGCGGTGCGCAGGTACTACGCCTCCAGCGGGGGCAAGCATTGCCCGCCCGGCCTGGCCAAGAAGAACAACGGCTGCATGCCGCCCGGACAGGCGAAGAAGCAGTGGGCGGTCGGCCAGCCGCTGCCCGCGACCGTGACCGTGGCGCCGGTGCCGCAGCAAGTGCTGGTCAGCCTGCCGAAGGTGCCGGCCGGCCACAAGTACGTGCAGGTGGCGGGCGACATCCTGCTGATCGCCGTCGGCACCCAGATGGTGGTCGACGGGATCAACGGCCTGATGTCACGTTAGCCCTCGATCCAGTTGCCCGCGCTGAAGCGCACCGGCGGCGTGCCGGGGTCGAAGAAGACGCCGGCCGGGTCGCGTCCTTCCCTCAGTGCATCGAGCTGCTTGTGCAGCAGGCGGCGCAACATCACGAGGCCCCGGTCGCTGGTGGCGAGGTGCTCCTCGGAGTGCTTCGCGATCGGCCCCTGGCTCACCATCGCCTCGTAGTCGGCCGGCCAGCGCTGGTGCTCCTCTTCCCCCAGTTCCTCCCACAGCCGCTTGCCGTCCGGACGCGAGCGCATCGCGTGCAGCTCGCCCGGCTCGCGCACGCGGCCGGCGACGTAGATGCGGAAGTGGTGGTCGTCAATCGGCAGCACCCAGCCGAGCGACTCCACCGGGCCGAAGCGGCCCACCCGCGGATTCGGGATCACGCGCAGGGTCGGCAGGCCGGCCTCGCTGATGCGGCGGAAGGTGCGGCCATCCGGCAGCGTGCGCAGCGACAGCGTGCGCACGGTGTGCTCGGTGGTGTCCCAGCTCACCTGCGGCATCACCGCCATCTCGGGCACGAACTGCGTGCCGCTGAACGACGAGTGCAGGATGACCACGTGGAAGGGGTCGACCAGGTTCTCGTAGTGCTGCAGCCAGTTGCACGGGATGATCGGCGGGCCGCCGCCGCCGATGCTGCGGTCGTCGGTTTCCACGAACTCGCCCGGCTCCAACTGCTCCAGGCATTCGTAGCGAGGCAGCACCGGCTTCTTCTGCGCCGGCCCGAGGTAGGCCCACACCAGCCCGTACAGCTCCTGCACGGGGTACCACGGCTGGCGCACCTTGTCGCGTGCGCGGCCGCCCTCGGGCTCGCAAGGCTGGTCGAGGCAGTGCCCCTGCACGTCGAACAGCCACCCGTGGTAGCAGCAGCGGATGCCGCGCTCTTCCACCTTGCCGTAGTACAGCGAGGTGCCGCGGTGCGCGCAGTGCGGGTAGACCAGGCCCGGCTGGCCCTGGCCATCGCGGAACAGGATGAGGTCTTCGCCCAGCACGCGGATCTTGCGCGGCGTGGCGCACGCATCGGCGACCAGCCCAACCGGGTGCCAGTATCGGCGCAGCAGTTCGCCCATCGGCGTGCCGGGCCCGACCTCAGTGAGTTCGCGCTGGTGCGTCGGGGCCGGGCGGCCGTAGGCCGTGCCGGTGTCCACGGCAATCGGGATCGTGCGCGTCACCTCACTGCTCCGCGGTCACGCCGGCAGCCTTGATCAGTTCGGCCACGCGCGGGTAGTCGGCGCGGTAGCGCGCCATGAATTCTGCGGGCGTGTTACCCAGCGGTTCGAAGCCGAAGGCGGTCAGGCGCGCCTGGATCTCGGGCAGCGCCGTCAGTTCGCGCAGCGCGCTCGTCCAGGCCTGCACCGCGGCGTCCGGCGTGCGCGCCGGCGCATAGACACCGATCCAGCTTTCGATGTCGAAGCCCTGGAAACCCTGTTCGCGGAAGGTCGGCACGTTGGGCAAGGTCGAGACGCGGTTGATGGCGGCGATGCCCAGCACCTTCATGCGGCCCGCCTGCGAGTGGTTGCGCGCGCTGGCCGGATTGGCCCAGGCGAAGTCCAGCTGCTCGCCGAAGAGGTCCTGGTGCGCCGCGGCTTCCGCCTTGTACGCGACGTGCACGAGGTCGGTGCCGCTTTGCCGCCTGAGGAGCTCGCCGAAGAGATGCGCCGTCGAGCCGTTGCCCCAGGTGCCGTAGGTCATGCGGCCCTTTTTCCTGGCGAACTCGACGAACTCCTGCAGGTTCGCGTAAGGCGCGTTCGCGCGGGCGACGATCATCGGCCCGCCGGTGGCCACCATCGACAGCGGCTGGAAGTCCCGGACGGGGTCGTACGGCAGCTTCGGCTGCAGGATGGCGTTGTTCACGTGCGTGAGCGGCAGCGTGAACAGCACCGTGTGTCCGTCGGCCGGCGCCTTGGCCACGAAATCGGCCGCGAGGATGCCGCTGGCGCCGGGCTTGGGATCGACCAGCACCGGCTGCCCCCAGCGCGCCGACAGGCGCTCGCCGTAGACGCGCGCCAGCGTGTCGATGGGTCCGCCGGCGGTGCCGAAGGGCACGATGCGTACCGGCCGCGAGGGAAAGCCCGTCTGCGCCCACGCGGGCAGCGTGGCGGCGCCGAGCACGCCCAGCCAGGTTCTGCGGCGGATCATCGCGGTCTCCTGTGTGGTTCGATCGAAACGATCCTACGGCGGGACGCGCCGAAGGCATACCCCTCGCAAATACGGGCGCAGGCACCGGGCCTTACAATGCATACATCCGGGGCCGGACTGTCCGCGTGGTGCGGGGCAGCCAGGCACAGAGGGCGGGGGAGCACCGCACTCCCACGCGAGGAAGGAGCCGCATGGCGAAGGAAGAACTGATCGAGATGAACGGCCGGGTGGCCGAAATCCTGCCGGACTCGCGGTACCGCGTGATCCTGGACAACGGCCATGAGCTGGTGGCCTATACCGGCGGCAAGATGCGCAAGAACCACATCCGCATCATCGCCGGCGACCTTGTGAGCCTGGAACTTTCGCCTTACGACCTGACCAAGGGCCGCATCATGTTCCGCCACCTGCCGAACCGCAACACCAGTAGCGGGGCGCCGCCGCAGCAGTATCGGCGGCGATAGCCGTCATCCCCGCAGACGGGGACCCTCGAAGAAAACGGCCAGTCGGCCGTTTTGCTTTTCCGGGAGCCCTGGATCCCCGCCTGCGCGGGGATGCCGAGCTGTAGGTCGGGGTGAGCGCGAAGCCGAACCCCGACGGGCGCTACCTACAACGACGCCGGCCGCGTAGCCGCGTACGCATCCCCCGCGTGGCGCTTCATGTCCTGGTCACGCAGCGCCAGCAGGGACTCGAGGTCCGCACGCACCTCGTCCAGCGGCCGCGGCGTCATCGCCGGGCCTTCGATGATGTCGCCCGGCCGCGTGGCGGGCGAAAGGGGCGCGGCTTCGGATTCCGCCGGCGCCGTCCACGAGCCCGGATGGGGCAGGGGCGGGCAGGCGCCACGCTGCTCCATCGCGAACTGCCATGAAAAGCCCATCAGCCATTTCTCGGCGGCCGGGTCCAGCACCGTCAGGCGCTGCGCGAACTCCTGTTCAAGCGCCGGCCCGTGCAGCATCAGCCGCGGCTCCCAGCGCTTGACCAGGAAGCGCACGTGCAGGCCGTGTTCCTTGGCCGCGGGGCTGCTGGTGCGCAGCATGTCGGCAGCCAGCCATTCCTGGGGAATGCCGTTGCGCGTGAGCATCTCGCGCAGCACCAGGCGCAGCAGGTCCTTGCGCAGGGCCTGTGCCTGGCCGGCGCCGGAGGACATCTGCTGCGATGCGTCGAACTGCGTGCTGTTCGGGCCGGCACCGGCGCGCGGCCGTGCTGGCCCTTCGGCCTTCTTTCCCAGCAGCTTGTCGAACATCCCCATCGCGAACTCCCTTGTTCCTGCCGTCCCGCGCGCGGTCAGGCATGCCTCGCCCGCGCGAAGCTGGACCGTAGTCTTGCAGATGCCCGCCAATCGGCCAAGGATCGGCGGCCGGCGCGTCAGCTTCGTCCAACAAACAGGCGACAGGCGCACCGCGGGTGCTCGGGTAGAGTCGGCCGTTTTGCCCTGGAGGACGGGATGGCAGTGGATTTCACGGGCCGCGTGGCGATCGTCACGGGCGCCGGCGGCGGCCTGGGCCGCGAGCACGCGCTGGCGCTGGCCGCGCGCGGCGCCAAGGTGCTGGTCAATGACCTGGGCGGCGCGGTGGACGGCTCCGGCGGTTCGATGTCCGCCGCGCAGCGGGTGGTGGACGAGATCCGGGCGGCCGGCGGCGAGGCGATCGCCAACGGAGCGTCGGTCACGGATTTCGACGCGGTGCAGGCGATGGTGCAGCAGGCGGTCGACGCCTGGGGCCGCGTGGACGTGCTCGTGAGCAACGCCGGCATCCTGCGGGACAAGAGCTTCGGCAAGATGGACCTGGCGGATTTCCGGCTGGTGCTGGACGTGCACCTGATGGGTGCCGTGCACTGCTGCAAGGCG
This sequence comes from Ramlibacter sp., assembly GCA_036263715.1. Lineage (GTDB taxonomy): Bacteria > Pseudomonadota > Gammaproteobacteria > Burkholderiales > Burkholderiaceae_C > Ramlibacter. The sequence goes on along the minus strand of DATAGN010000338.1, from coordinate 6,319 downwards.
CTGTGGCCGGTGATGACGCAGCAGAAGTACGGCCGCATCGTCCTGACCACCTCGTCCTCGGGCCTGTACGGCAACTTCGGCCAGACCAACTACGGCGCGGCCAAGATGGCGCTGGTCGGCTTCATGCAGACGCTGGCCATCGAAGGCATCAAGCACGACATCCGCGTCAATTGCCTGGCGCCCACCGCCACCACGCGCATGACCGAGTCGCTGTTCCCCGCCGACATGCGCGAGGCCTTCGGGCCCGAGAACGTGGTGCCGGCCATGCTGGTGCTGGCGGCCCAGGACGCGCCGACCCGCACGACCTTGTGCGCCGGTGCCGGTGCCTTCGAGTCGGCGCACGTGACCCTGACCCAGGGCAGCTTCATCGGGCGCGGCCCGGACGCGCCGGAGCTGCTGCAGGCCCGCCTGGACGCGGTGCGGGACCGCCGGGGCGAGGCCGTGCCTGCCAGCGGCTCGGAGCAGGGCTCCAACGAGATGCGGCTAGCCCGGGGCGGCTGACCGGCGCCACCCCCCGATCGGCAGAGGCGGGCGGGCGAACGCGCTGACAGAATCGGCGCGTCTTACTTCCGGATTGCCATGCCCGTCAGCGTGCTCATCGTCGAGGATGAACCGGAATTCATGCGCCGGTTCACCCATGCGGTCCTCAGCGACCGGGGGCTCGTGCTGTGCGGCAGCGCCGCAACGGGCGGCGCCGCGATCGCCATGATCGAAATGCAGCGGCCGGACGTCGTGCTGGTCGACCTGGGGCTGCCGGACATCGACGGTGTCGAGGTGATCCGCCGCGCGGTCGCCGGGCGGACGGGCTGCGACGTGCTGGTCATCACGATGTTCGACGACGACCAGCACGTGCTGGACTCCATCGAGGCCGGGGCCGCCGGCTACCTGCTCAAGGACGCGCTGCCCGAGACCATCGTGGCGAGCATCCGCGACCTGCGCCAGGGCGGCTCGCCCATCAGCCCGGGCATCGCGCGACGCATCCTCGACCGCTTCCGCGTGGCGCTGGCGCCGGCCCGGCCGCCGCCGCAACCCAGCGTGCGCACGCCCGTTTCACCCCTGACCGAGCGCGAGACGGAGCTGCTGCGCCTGACGGCCAAGGGCCTGAGCTTCGACACCATCAGCGAAGTGATGGGCATCTCGCCGCACACCGTGGTGGCGCATGTCCGCAAGATCTACCGCAAGCTGGCCGTGCATTCGCGCGGCGAGGCGGTGTACGAGGCCACCCAGCTGGGGCTGCTGTGAAACGCATCGCCACCCTGCTGCTGGTCCTTTGGGCGCTGGCGCTGGCGTGCACCGCGCGCGCCGGGGTGCAGGAGGCGCTGCAGGCCCGCATGCGGGTGGATGCCTCCCTCACGCCACCGGCGCAGGAGGCCGAGTGGCGCACGGTGTCGCTGCCGGACCTCTGGCGCAAGTCGCGCCCCGGCCAGGCGCCCGCGCCGACCTGGTACCGCATCGAATTCGACCATCCGGGTGGCGACTCGCAGCCCTGGGCCGCGTTCTTTCCCTACCTCTACGACGGCGGGCAGGTCTGGTTGAACGGCGCGCTGGTGGCGCGCATCGCGGAGAACACGCCCGACGTGCACGTGCGCTGGGCGCGGCCGCACATCGTGACGCTGCCGCCCGCGCTGCTGCAGCCGGGGGCCAACGTGCTGATGGTGCGGGCGGCGCAACCGCCGCCGCGTGCCTCCCTGCGCTTTCCGCGGCCGCAGGTGGGCCCGGAAAGCGAAGTGCGGCCGCTGCACGACGAGCGCTTCTTCTGGGTGAGCGTCACGCCGCAGATCACGGCCTCGGTGTGCCTGCTGGTCGCGTTGTCGGTGCTGTTCATCTGGTGGCGCCGGCGCAGCGAGACCATGTACGGCCTGTTCGGGCTGGCCGTCATCCTGTGGGGGATCCGCACGCTCACCTTCGTGGTCGAAGTCGTCCCGATGCCGGCGTACCCGCTGTGGCGGCTGGCCTTCCACGCGGCCACCGGCGGCTTCATCGTGGTGATGGCGGTGCTGGCGTGGCGCCTGGCGGGCATCCGCCAGCCGTGGTTCGAACGGGCGATCACGGCCTACTGGCTGGTCGGCCCCGTCTGGCTGCTGGCGCAGGGACCGGCGGCCGAACCGCTGGTCAACCGCTACTGGGTCGGCGGCTTCCTGCCGATCGGCGCCACCATCGTCGGCGTGTCGGTGTGGGCGCTGGTGCGCCGGCGCACGCTGGAGCACGCGGCGCTGCCGCTCACCATGGCGCTGGCGGCGCTGGCCGGCATGCACGACTACATGATCGCCTGGGAGCTCGATCCGCCGCTCGCGTGGCTGGCGCCCTGGGCGGCGCAGCGCTTCCAGCTGCTGCACCTGGCGGCCGACCTCGTGCTGCTCGCCATGGGCGGCCTGCTGACGGCGCGCTTCGTGCGGGCGCTGCACGGGCTGGAGGACCTGAACCACACGCTGGAAGCGCGCGTCGCCCAACGCGAGCAGGAGCTCGCGGCCAACTACGTGCGCATGTTCGCGCTGGAGCGCGAGCATGCGACCGCGCAGGAGCGGCAGCGCATCATGCGCGAGATCCACGACGGGCTGGGCTCGCAGCTGTTCGTGTCGCTGTCGCGGGTGGAGCGCGGGGACATGTCCGCCGGCGAGATCGCCGAGGCGCTGCGGCGCTGCATCGCCGAGATGCGGCTGGCGCTCGACACGCTGGGCCCGCAGGCGCTGGACTTCCGGCAGACGCTGGGCAACTTCCTCTTCCGCTGGCGCAGCCAGTTGCTGGCCTGCGGCATTAAGCCGACCTGGGACATCGACGTGCCGGACGACGCGATGTCGGTGTCACCGCATGCCACGCTGCAGCTGCTGCGGGTGGCGCAGGAAGCGTTGACGAACGTGATCAAGCACGCGCATGCGACGGCGGTCGACGTGCAGTTGCGGCTGGAAGGCGACCAGCTGTCGCTGGAGGTGCGCGACGACGGGCTGGGCGCCGCGAGCGTGTGCCCTTCGTCGTCGGGTCGTGGGCTGACCAACATGCAGGCGCGCGCCGAGCAGCTCGGTGGCCGCTGCGAGGTGCATGGCGGCTCGGGCGGGACGCGGGTGAGCTTGCACGTGCCGATGGCCGCGGTGCGGGTCTAATCACTCCCTCTCCCGCTTGCGGGAGAGGGCAGGGGTGAGGGTGGTGCCGCGCCTGCCCCTCACCCCAGCCCTCTCCCCAGGGGGGAGAGGGAGCCGGAAGCCATCCGCAGGTCCCGCACGAAATCCTCGAAAGCCTGCGGCAGGTGCTCCGGTGGCAGCCGCAGCAGCGCCGAAGGGTGCAGCGTCACCAGCACGCGCAGGCCGTCGCCGCGCTCGTGCCATTCGCCCCGTTCGCTCATCACCGCCACCGGCCGCCCGAGCAGCGAGCGCGCCGCCGTCGCGCCCAGCGCCACCAGCGCCTGCGGCCGCACGGTCGCGATCTCCTCGTCCAGCCAGTGGCTGCAGGCCGCCGCCTCCTGCTGCGTCGGCGTCTTGTGGATGCGCCGCTTGCCGCGCAGCTCGAACTTGAAGTGCCGCACGGCATTGGTCACGTAGACGCTCTCGCGCGCGATGCCGACTTCGCGCAGTGCGCGATCGAGCAGCTGGCCGGCCGGGCCGACGAAGGGCCGGCCGCGCAGGTCTTCGTGGTCGCCCGGCTGCTCGCCCACGAACATCAGCGCCGGCTGCAAGGGCCCTTCACCGGGCACGGCCTGCGTCGCCTGCGCGCCGATCGGGCATTCGCGGCAGCGCTGCGTGCGCTCCTTCAGTTGCAGCAGCGCGTCCGGATGCAGGATCGGCGGCGGCATGTCCGGAAAGCGCGGAATGCGGCGCGACGTCGAAGAAGCCGGCTGCTCGATCATGCGCCCGCTGCGCTCCTGGGCCTGCGCGGCGAGCGGCGCGATCAGCTGCGCCTCCGGCAGGTTGCGCCAGTACTTGCGGGGCATCTCCTTCTGCATCATCGCGAGCTTCAGCCGCGCGGGATTGAAGATGCTCCGGTAGTACGTGAGCCACAGCTGCTCGCCGGCATCCGGGGGCGGCGCCTCGTCGCGGCTGGCGCCGGCGCGAAAGTGCAGCCGCTGGCGGTCCCATTCGACGCAGCGTTCGGGCGTGAGGATCGCCCAGCGCATGTTGGTGAAGCGCCGGCGGAACCAGGCCGCATTGGCTTCGACGATGCGGTGCTCCGGCTCGAACCAGGCGACGTGCAGCGGGTCGAGTGCGTTGTCGTTGTCCTGCACCTGCCGGAAGCGCACGAAGGCGTGCATCTTGTGGCTGTCGCGGCGCACCGCCTGCGCCATGTTGCGGGCCTGCAGCATGTCCGCATCCAGCGGGTCGTGGCGCAGCCCGGGCTCGTGCACCAGGCGCCAGAGCAGGCGATACAGCAGGGCGAAACGCTGCGGCTCGCGATGCAGCACGACGTCGTGGCACAGCTCCAGGAAGGCCGGAGGCACCGACACGGGGCTATCGGCCGGCGCGTCGTAGGCGGCATCCGCTTCCTGCGCGAACAGGTCGTCGTGCGCCGGGCCCGCGGACCAGTGCACCTCCTCCGGCCGCACGCGGCGTGCCAGCAGCACGCGCGCCTCGCGCCGAAAGCCGGCGAGGTCGGTCTCGTGGTCCAGCCGCACCAGCATGTCAGAACAACAGGGCTTGTTGCGGGGCAGCCGCGGGCGTGGCGATGCGCTGCGGCGCCTGCGAGGGGCGATGGTCCCCGACCACCACCCAGGGCATCACCTTCTGCACCGGCACGTGCAGGCGCTTGAGGTCGTCGCTGCGCAGGCGCCGCACGCGCCGCGCCAGCAGCAGGCGGTCGACTGCCTTCACGCCCAGGCCGGGCACGCGCAGCAGCATCTCGCGCGGCGCGCGCTGCAGGTCCACCGGGAAGCGCTCGGCATGCGCCATCGCCCACGCGAGCTTGGGGTCGACTTCGAGCCGCAGCATCCCGCCCGTGCGCGCCGACGCGATCTCGTCGGCGGCAAAGCCGTAGAAGCGCATCAGCCAGTCGGCCTGGTAGAGGCGATGCTCGCGCACGAGCGGCGGCGCCTTCAGCGGCAGCGAGGACGATGCATCCGGGATCGGGCTGAACGCGGAGTAGTAGACGCGCTTGAGGCGGTACGAACCATAGAGCTGCGCGCTGGTGGACAGGATCGTCGCGTCATCGGTGGCATCGGCGCCCACGATCATCTGCGTGCTCTGTCCGGCCGCGGCAAAGGCATCCGGTTTAGCGCGTGCGGGCTTCGCCTTCGGCATCGAAACGACCCGCACCTTGTCCGCTTCCCGCCGCTGCTCCTTCGCATCGTCGATGTGCACGCGCAGCCGCGCCATCGAGCGCTTGATGGCCGACACGTCCTTCTCCGGCGCCAGCGCGGTGAGGCTCTGCTCGGTGGGCAGCTCGATGTTGATGGACAGCCGGTCCGCGTAGCGGCCGGCGGCCTTCAGCAGCTCGGGCGCCGCTTCGGGAATGGTCTTCAGGTGGATGTAGCCGCGGAAGTCGTGCTCCTCGCGCAGCCGCCGCGCCACCTCCACCACCTGCTCCATCGTGTAGTCGGGGCTGCGGATGATGCCGCTGGAGAGGAACAGGCCTTCGATGCAGTTGCGGCGGTAGAAGTCGAGCGTGAGCTGCACGACCTCGTCGACCGTGAAGCGCGCGCGCGGCACGTTGCTGCTGACCCGGTTGACGCAGTAGAGGCAGTCGTACTGGCACCAGTTGGTCAGCAGGATCTTCAGCAGCGAGATGCAGCGGCCGTCCGGTGCATAGCTGTGGCAGATGCCGACGCCCTCGTTGGAGCCGACGCCGCGCCCGGGGGTGGAGTCGCGCTTGACGCCGCCGCTGGAGGCGCACGAGGCGTCGTACTTGGCGGCGTCCGCCAGGATCGCGAGCTTGTTCTTCAGGTCCACTGTATGATCGTACAGTGTTCCCGGGCAAGCCGCGCCAGTGAACCCGCAGCGCGCGGCGCGCCTGCGGAAAAATACCTCTTCGCTTCAGCCCTGGGCCGGCACGACCCGCAGCCCGACCCAGGCGGCGCCGATCACGGCGTTCACCGGGACGGCCAGCGCACACGGCACGTAGAACAGCACGGAGAGGCCCGGCGCGTTGAGCAGCGATTCCACCGTGTGGCCCAGCCCGTAGAAGAACGCGGCGCACCAGAGCCACCGGCGCATGTACGTCGGAAGCCACCGGGCCTGGTCGCGGTTGTGACGCCACGCAGCCGCCCTTTCGAGCAGGTTGCCGTGGTTGACGTCCTTGAAGAGCCAGCCGAAGAAGAAGTATCGGTACAGCAGGGTGCCGAAAGACATGCGAACTCACTCCTTGCGAGTGGGACCTTGAGGCACCGCCCGCCGTGCTG
>DATAGN010000337.1:0-5240 GCA_036263715.1 Ramlibacter sp. | reverse complement strand
ACGATGCTGCGGGTGTCGACGAAGACGTCCTTGATCGCGGCGCAGACCGCGTCGGTATCCACCAGCATGTACTCGTCGACCAGCTCACGCGCGATGCGGAAGGTTTCCTCGCCCACCAGCTTGACGGCCGTGCCGTCGGAGAAGAGGCCGACGTCGCCAAGCGTGACGCGCTTCTTCGCGGCGACCGATTGCATCATCGCGTCCGAATCGCTCATCTGCACCCCGATCACCTTGACCTCTGGACGCACCGCCTTGATGTAGCTCGCCACGCCCGAGATCAGGCCGCCGCCGCCGATGGCGACGAACACGGCGTCCAGCGGCCCCTGGTGCTGGCGCAGCATCTCCATCGCGATGGTGCCCTGGCCCGCGATCACGTCCGGGTCGTCGAAAGGATGGACGAAGGTCAGGTGCTCGCGCTCGCACAGCGCCGTGGCGTGGCCGTACGCGTCGGAGTAGCTGTCGCCGTGCAGGACGACCTCGCCGCCGAGTGCCTTGACCGCCTCGATCTTCACCTGCGGCGTCGTCACCGGCATCACGATCACGGCGCGCGTGCCCATCTTGTGCGCCGCCAGCGCCACGCCTTGCGCGTGATTGCCGGCGGACGCGCAGATCACGCCCTGCTTCAACTGCTGCGGCGGCAGGTGCGCCATCTTGTTGTAGGCGCCGCGCAGCTTGAAGCTGAAGACCGGCTGCTGGTCCTCGCGCTTGAGGAGCACCTTGTTGTGCAGGCGGCGGGAAAGGTTGCGCGCCGGCTCGAGCGGGGACTCGACCGCGACGTCGTAGACGCGCGCCGTCAGGATCTTCTTGAGGTAATCCTCCGGCTGCAGGTGCTTCTTCATGAGGGCCGAATGTAAGAAAAAAGCCCCCGGACCTTGCGATCCGGGGGCCAATCCACCAAAGGAGGAGGTGGAGGAGACAACCAGTGGGCCTGGCATCGCTGCCGGGCGTGCTTAGCGGAATCGCTATGCTGTGGCCCCAGTATAGCGGCCTCTTTGCTGCAATGCACAAGCTGCGTTGCGGCAATGCCAAAACGACGGGGGTTCAGTTAGAGATGGAATGCACTGTGACGTGGACGGGCGCAAGCGGCGCCCGCTCGGGGATGGGTTTCGTGGCGGAGACCGGCAGCGGCCACGTGCTGGCGATGGATGGCGCGCCCGACGACGCGCGTCCGGAGAACGGCGGCCGCAACCTGGCGCCGCGGCCGATGGAGACCGTGCTGGCGGGCACGGGCGGCTGCACCGCCTATGACGTGGTGCTGATCCTCAAGCGCGGTCGGCACGACGTGCGCGGTTGCTCGGTGAAGCTGGAAGCGGAGCGCGCAACCACAGATCCGAAGGTGTTCACCAGGATCCACATGCATTTCACCGTGCGTGGGCGCAAACTTCCGGCCAGTGCCGTCGAACGCGCGATCGCCATGAGCCACGAAAAGTACTGCTCGGCGAGCGCGATGCTCGCGAAGACGGCGGAAATGACCACCAGCTTCGAGCTGGTCGAGGACATCGAAGGCGCAGGCGCCTAGGACCGCAAGCTCCTAGATGTAGTGCGCAGTGGTGGTCATCACCTTCGCCGCCGCGCGCATCGCCGCCTTCACGGGCGCCGGCAATTCCGCGGCGCCTTGCGCCTGCGCATGGTTCGCATGCGCGGCTTCGTCGAGCTTCATCTGCGCGACGATCGCCCGCGATGCATGGTCGGCGGCGGGCAGTCGGTCGAGATGGCCCTCGAGGTGCGCTTCGACCTGGCGCTCGGTCTCGACGATGAACCCCAGGCTCACGCGGTCGCCCAGGCGCCCGGCCACCAGGCCCATCGCGAAAGCGCCGGCGTACCAGAGCGGGTTGAGCAGCGAAGGCCGGGAGCCAAGTTCGTCCAGGCGCGCCTGCGTCCAGGCCAGGTGGTCGGTCTCCTCGCGGGCGGCCTGCTCCAGTTGCGCCCGCAGCGCGGCGTCCTGCGTGCCGAGCGCCTGCGCCGTGTAAAGCGCCTGTGCGCACACTTCACCGACATGGTTCACGCGCATCAGCGCCGCTGCCTGCTTGCGCTCCTGCTCGCCCATGTGGGTGGCTTCCGAAGGGACGGTGGGGCACGGCCGCATGCCGCGCGGCCTGGCGAAGAGGGTGCGAAGCGCCTGGTCGGCGGCGCCGAGGATGCGGTCCATGGTGGCAGTTTACGGACACCCGCCGGTGCGCCATGCAGGACGTCTCCAACGTCATGCGACGCGGCGCGGTTTTGGGATGCGAAATAGCTCGTTTGCTGTGTTGCGCCGCCTCTACTCAGCCATGTTCTGCTTGTTGTCGGTCCGCAACGAAAGGCGGTCAGGTGGGCTAAATACTTTGCGTCAGAAAAGGGCGTCTGGTGGAATAGCGACAACTTCCCAAAAGGAGGTTGGCCCGGGGATCCGGTGGGAACGCGAGCGTGCCTGCATTCGAAGACCCATGCGTAACCGGAGCCCTATGTTTAACCTTGGAGAAACTTGCATGAAAAAGTCCCTGATTGCGCTGGCCGTGATGGCTGCCGCTGGCGCGGCTTCCGCCCAGTCGTCGGTCACCCTGTTCGGTATCGTCGACGCGACCCTGGCCTACGGCCGTGCCACCGGCACCGGCAACGCCAGCCGCACGCAGCTGACCAACTCCGGCTACAACAGCTCGCGCCTGGGCTTCCGTGGCACGGAAGACCTCGGTGGCGGCATGTCCGCTTCCTTCTGGCTGGAAGGCTCCCTGTTCAACGACGACGGTCGTGCCGGACAAGCGATCCCCGCCACCAACCAGGCGAACACCACGACCGACGGCACGGGCCTGACGTTCAACCGCCGTTCCACGGTCAGCCTGGCCGGCGGCTGGGGCGAACTGCGCCTGGGTCGTGACTACACCCCGTCGTTCTGGAACCTGACGATCTTCGATCCGTTCGGCACCAACGGCGTCGGCACCACGCTGACCCTGATCGGCGCCGGTGGCATGGGCGTGGCTGGCGCGAACGTCGTGCCGACCCCCTCGCTGCCCCAGTTCACCCGTGGCGTGATCGTCCGTGCCTCCAACGACATCGGCTACTTCCTGCCGGCGAACCTGGGCGGCTTCTACGGCCAGATCAACTACTGGCTGGGTGAGAACGCGCAGACCGGCGCCGCCACCGAAGACGACGGCATGGGCTTCGGCGCACGCCTCGGCTACGGCCAGGGCCCGTTCAACGTGGCGATCGCCTTCGCCCGCACGAACTACGCTGCTGCTTCGGGTGGCGACTTCCGCACCTGGAACATCGGTGGCCAGTGGGACTTCGGCATGGCTCGCGTGATGGCCCAGTACACCAACGACGAGCGCGGCGCTGCCGGCGGCGACGTCGAAGGCCGCGGCTGGCTGATCGGTGCCCTGGTGCCGGTCGGTGCCGGTGAGATCCGTGCTTCCTACTCCACGTACGAAGTCGAGACCCCCGGAGCCGCTACGGCTGACCCGCGTGCCCGCCAGCTGGCCCTGGGCTACGTGCACAACCTGTCCAAGCGTACCGCCGTGTACGCGACGGTTGCCCGCGTTCGCAACAGCAATGGCGCCGCCATCGCTCTGAACGGTTCCACGCTGGGCGCTGGTGGCAACACCCGTTCCACCGGCCTGGACCTGGGCATCCGCCACAGCTTCTGATTTTCGAACCGGCCGCAAGGCCGGTGCAGAGAACAAGAAACTTGAAAAGCCGCCTTCGGGCGGCTTTTTTTCGTGTCCAATCCCCATCCATGACAAGCCGGGATGTTCGCCGCCCCAAGTTGGCACCAGCCGTGGCCCTCCTGGCCCTGCTGCTGTCGGGTTGCGCGGGGGTGGCCAAGAAGGAAGCGGACATCGCCGCCACGCCGTGGGCCGCCCAGTCGGGCGTCCAGCCCAAGCGCCCCGAGGCCGCCGACTGGAGCCACCAACGCTTTCCGGGCAAGCAGGCGACGCGTTTCCAGTACATGCGCCTGGACGGCCGCGACGCGATCTCGGTGCAGGCGCACGGCTCGGCGAGCATGCTGCGCAAGAAGCTGCGCATCGAGCCGGAGGACCTGGGCCAGGTGCGCTTTTCCTGGAAGGTGCCGGCGCTGATCGAAGAGGCCGACCTGGCCCTGCGCGACAAGGACGATGCCCCCGTGCGCATCGTGCTCGCCTTCGACGGCGACCGCTCCCGCCTCTCGGCACGCGATGCCGCCATGTCCGAGCTCGCCCACGCGATCACTGGCGAGCCCATGCCCTACGCGACGCTCATGTACGTGTGGTGCAACAAGCGCGCCGCGGGCAGCGTGATCCGCAATCCGCGCACGGACCGGGTCCGCAAGCTGGTGGTGGAGTCGGGGCCCGGGCGGCTGAATCGCTGGCTGGAGTACGAGCGCGACATCCGCGCCGACTACGAGAAGGCTTTCGGCGAGAAGCCCGGCGCCCTGGTGGGCATTGCGATCATGACGGACAGCGACAACACGCAGTCGCGGGCCTCGGCCTGGTACGGCCCGGTGCGGCTGGCCGCCAGGCCTGCCACCCCGGCCCGCTGAAATCCGGCGCGGCGCCTTTGCGACACATCCCGGGAAAGCCCTTTTGACCGGGCTGGCACGGCTGCTGCATATTCGGCGTTCTTACAAAATCCCGAGGGCTTCCATGAAGTTTCGTTCCGCTCTGATGGCGGCCGCAGCGGCCGCCGCCATGGCCATCGCGCCTTCCGTGCTCGCCAAGCCGTTCAAGTGGTCGAGCGCCAGCGACATCCCGACGCTGGACATCCACTCGCAGAACAACGCGCTGGGCAACGGCGTCCACGCCGCGGTCTACGACGCGCTCGTCTACTACAACAGCACCACCTTCCGCCCGGAGCCGCAGCTGGCGACCGCCTGGAAGGAACTCTCGCCCACGCAGGTGCGCTTCACCCTGCGCAGCGGCGTCAAGTTCAGCGACGGCTCGCCGCTGACCGCCGACGACGTGGTGTTCTCGATCATGCGTTCGATGTCCAAGACCTCGAACTACGCGGTCTACGCCCAGGGCATCGACAAGGTGGTGAAGGTCAACGACAACACCGTGGACTTCATCATGAAGGGCCCCAACCCGGTGCTGCTGAACCAGCTGACCGAGCTGCGCATCATGAGCAAGGCCTGGGCGGAGAAGAACCGCTCGGTCGAACCCAAGGACATCCGCACCAAGGACGAGACCTTCGCGCACCGCAACGCGATGGGCACCGGCCCCTTCATGGTCAAGGACTGGCAGCCGGACCAGCGGCTGGTGATGGTGCGCAACCCCAACTACTGGGGCAAG
>DATAGN010000336.1:0-9552 GCA_036263715.1 Ramlibacter sp. | reverse complement strand
CGCATGGCCGCCGGACGTCAATCCTTGAGCAGCCGCGCCTTCACGGTCTTGCCCTTGACCTTGCCGCCATTCAGGCGCTGGGCGGCGTCCCTGGCGAGCTTGCGCTCCACCGCGACGTAGGTGGCGAATTCGTTCACGTCGATCTTGCCCACCTGCTCTCGCGTGAAGCCGAGGTCCGCGGTGAGTGCCCCCAGCACGTCGCCCGGCCGGATCTTCTCCTTGCGGCCGCCCTGGATGTGGATGGTGGCCATGGGCGGCTGCAGGGGCGGGCCGCCGGCGGGTTTCAGTTCGTCGACGGGGTGCCACTCGGACGCCCGCCCCTGCAGCAGTTCGATGCGGCCGACGGCACCCATGTCGTCCATGGTCGCCAGGCTCAAGGCCAGCCCGCCTTCGCCCGCGCGCCCGGTGCGCCCGATGCGGTGGATGTGCACTTCGGCATCGGGCGGCACGTCGACGTTGATCACCGCTTCGAGACCCGCGATGTCGAGCCCGCGCGCGGCGACGTCGGTGGCGACCAGCACCGAGCAGCTGCGGTTGGCGAACTGCACCAGCACCTGGTCGCGGTCGCGCTGCTCCAGGTCGCCGTGCAGCGCCAGCGCGCTGAAGCCCTGCGTCTGCAACTGCTCCACGAGCTGGCCGCAGCGCGCCTTGGTGTTGCAGAAGGCCAGGCTGCTGGCCGGTCGGAAGTGGTCCAGCAGGCGCGCCACCGTAGGCAGGCGCTGCGACTCGCTCACTTCGTACCAGCGTTGTTCGATGGTGCTGCCCGCGTGCTGCGCCTCCACCTTCACCGTGGTGGGCTCGCGCATGAACTGCGCGGCGAGCTTGGCGATGCCTTCCGGGTAGGTCGCGGAGAACAGCAGGGTCTGGCGGTCGCGCGGACAGGCGCGCGCCACGGCGGCAATGTCGTCGAAGAAGCCCATGTCCAGCATGCGGTCCGCCTCGTCGAGCACCAGCGTGTTCAGCGCGTCCAGGGGCAAGGCGTTGCGGCCGAGGAGGTCCAGCACGCGTCCGGGTGTGCCCACCGCCACGTGGGCACCTTTCTCCAGCGACGCGAGCTGCCCGCGCAGCGGCACGCCGCCCGAGAGGGTCACCACCTTCACGTTTTCCTCCGCACGCGCCAGCCGCCGGATTTCCGACGTCACCTGGTCGGCGAGCTCGCGCGTGGGGCACAGCACCAGCGCCTGCACGGCAAAGCGGGACAGGTGCAGCCTCGCCAGCAGGGCCAGGGCGAACGCGGCGGTCTTGCCGCTGCCGGTCTTGGCTTGCGCGATCAGGTCGCGACCGGCCAGCGCGACCGGCAGGCTCGCTGCCTGGATGGGCGTCATCGTGTCGTAACCCAGGCGCTGCAGGTTTTCGAGCACCGCGGGTGCGAGGGGGAGCGTGTCGAACGCTTCGGATTTCTTGTCGCTCATGCCCCGATCATTTCACGGCGTGGCTGCAAGGACACTGGGCCGCGGCGAAGCCCTTGCAGGGGGCTTCCTGCATACTGACCCTTTCACCGGAAGCACACCATGAACGACTGGACCGAAGAAGTGGCCGCGGCCGAGGCGCAGGCGGAGCGCTTCGAAGCCGCAGAGAGCCAGGCGCAGGAAAAATTCCATGGCGTGCTGGCCGAAGCCGAGTCGTCCGGCAACCCGAAGCGCGCCCTGGACAGCGACGAATTCGCGCAGTGGATGCAAGCCCGCCATGCCACCGACCTGGCCTGGGGCTCGTGGTTCCTGCTCAAGGGCGGCCAGCAGGAATGACAAGAATCTCCTACAAGCGCTGAGCTCCCGGCGCGGGAGCATGGCGACTCCTCCAGGAGTCCGCCATCGCGCGCCAACGCGTCCCACTGCCCGCCGCCGCCGTGCCGGCCGAACTGCCCGCCAGCCTCGAGCCCGAGCTCGCCACGCTGGTGGACAAGCCGCTGCCGGGCGAGTGGATCTACGAGATCAAGTTCGACGGCTATCGCATGCTCGCGCGCGTGGGCGGCCCGCGCGACGTGCGCATCGTCACGCGCCGCGGCAACGACTGGACGCACCGCTTCGCCGCCCTGCACGAGGAACTGCTCGCGGCCAGGCTGCCCCCGGGCTGGTACGACGGCGAGATCGTGCTGCTGGATGCCTCGGGCAAGCCCACCTTCAACGGCCTGCAGAACGCCATCGAAGGCGGCACCAACGACGCGATCGTCTTCTACCTGTTCGACGTTCCCTATTGCGACGGCCACGACCTGCGTCGCGTGCCCGTGGAGCAACGCCGCGCGCTGCTGCAGGCGGTGCTGAAGGAAACGCAGCGCCTGCGTTTCAGCCAGGAGATCGGCGGTGAGCCGTCCGCCATCCTCAACTCCGCGTGCCAGCTCGGGCTGGAGGGCGTGATCGGCAAGCGGCGCGGCTCCATCTACGTGCAGCGCCGCTCGGACGACTGGATCAAGCTCAAATGCACGCAGCGCCAGGAGTTCGTCATCGGCGGCTTCACCTGGCCGGACGACGCGCGGCCCAGCGGCATCGGCGCACTGCTCGTGGGGCACTACGACGACGAGGGCGTGCTGCAGTACGCCGGCAAGGTGGGCACCGGTTTCACCGGCGAAGTGTCGTCCGCGCTGCGGATGCGGCTGGACGCGATGGCGATCGCAAAGCGGCCGTTCGCGGGCACGACCGGTCACGACCGGCATGCGACCTGGGTGCGGCCGGAGTTGCTCTGCGAGGTGACGTACAACGAGTGGCCGGAGGGCGGGAGCTTGCGGCATGCCTCGTTCAAGGGGTTGCGGGAGGACAAGATGGCGGAGGGGGTCACGCGCGAGCGCGCCCACCCCGCTGTCAAGGTCACGCACGGCGAGCGGGTGATCGATCCGAGCACGGGCCTGACCAAGCTGGACATGGTGCGCTACTACGCGGAGGTCGCGCCGTGGGCGCTGCCGCACCTGCAGGGGCGGCCGGCGTACATCAAGCGCGCGCCGCTGGGGATCACCAGGCCGATGGTGTTCCAGCAGCATCCCGAGAACCAGCGCGCCCTGAAAGGCACGGACCCGAAGCTGTGGCCCGGGCACGATCCGGCGATCGCGTTCGAGAACGCGGAAGACCTCGTGGCGGCGGCGCAGCTCGGGACGATCGAACTGCACACCTGGAGCTCCACCGACCGTGCCATCCGGCAACCCGATCGCATGATCTTCGACCTGGACCCGGGCGAGGACGTGCCCTGGTCGCACGTGCAGGAGGCCGCGCTGCTCACGCGCGCGCTGCTGGACGAACTGGGCCTGCAAAGCTGGCTGAAGACCACGGGCGGCAAGGGGCTGCACCTGTTCGTGCCGCTGCAGCCGGACCTGCCCTACGAAGAGATGAAGGACTTCTCCGAAGCCATCGTGCAGCACATGGCGCGCACGATCCCGCAGCGCTTCGTGGCGAAGTCCGGACCGCGCAATCGCGTGGGCCGCATCTTCATCGACTACCTGCGCAACGGCTGGGTGCAGTCGACGGCCGAAGCGTATTCGGCGCGCGCGCGGCCGGGACTCGGCGTCTCCATGCCCGTGCGTTGGGAAGACCTGCCTGCGATCACGAGCGGCAGCCACTGGAACATCGTCACCGCCCTGGAGCACCTGCGCAAGCAGAAGAAGGATCCGTGGGCGGACTACTGGAAGCAGCCGCAGGACCTGCGCGCAGCGATGGCGCGCTTCGGCCACGAACCCACCGCCAAGGAAGCACCCATGACCGAGAAGAAGAAGCCTGGCCTGTACGCGAACATCCATGCCAAGCAGGAACGCGTCAAGAAGGGCAGCGGCGAACACATGCGCAAGAAGGGCGAGGAGGGTGCACCCACCGAAAAGGCCTTTGCGCAGGCGGAGAAGACGGCGAAGAAGAAGCCGGCGGCGAAGAAGGCTGCTGCGAAGAAGACGGCGGCGCGCAAGAGCACGCGGGCGAGCAGCAAGTAGCCGCTCCAGGCGAGACGCCTCAGGAAAGGGTTAAGTTGCCGGCGTTCAGGTCGGAGGCCGCCACGCCGATCAACCAAACCGCCGTGTTCGCGTCGACGGCGACAATGCAGAACGAGCCGTGGTCGGTGGTGGCGCCTTGCACCTGGTCGAAGCTGGTGAAGAGCGTGCCCTGCAGGCGCAGCACGTCTCGCGTGACATCGAAGCCGTTGACCACGTCGACGCCGGACTGCAGGTTCATCACCACCGTGTCTTCGCCCGGCGTGAGGAACAGGTAGTCGGTCCCGGCGCCGGCGTCGAAGTGATCGCCTTCGCCCGTCTCCCCGCCCGAAGCCTGGCCCATGAGGACGTCGACGCCGTCGCCGCCGTGCATTTCGTCGTGCGCCGCACCCATGTAGAAGTAGTCCTGGCCGTCGCCGCCATGGGCGACGCCGGGTCCCGCTTGCATGGCGAAGATGTCGTTGCCCGCCCCGCCGTAGGCCGTGACGATCGAGCTCGCGTAGGCGTACAGGTAGTCGCCGCCGTCGCCGCCATGGAGGACGTCGCTGCCTTCCGAGATCAGCACGTCGACGCCGCCGCCTCCCAGCAGCACGTTGACGCCGCCGCCACCGTACAGGTAATCCTGCCCGTCTTCGCCGTACAGCGTGTCGTTGCCACCCTCGCCAAGCAGCACGTCGTCGCCCACCCCGCCGACGGCCACGTCGTCCCCGGCACCGGCGTACACGTAGTCGTTGCCCGCGAAGCCATGGGCCGAATCGTTGCCGGCGAATGCGACGAGGATGTCGTCCACGATGGACTGGCCGGCGTCGTGGCCCAGGATCGCCTCGCCCCGCGCCGTGCCGTTCATCTGGGCGGGGCGGTTGTCCAGGAACACACCGTCGCTGCCGCCGTTGACCGAATCCCACGTGACGAGCACGCGGCCGTCGGCTGCGGTCGCAATGCCGAGAGTGCTGCTCGTGAGCGAAGTGCTGCCGATGCGCATGTCGCCGGAGAGCGGCGTGCCGTCGGCGCCGAAGTAGCGCGCGCTTACGCCGCTGTCGTCACCGAGCCAGGCGACCAGCCAGCTGCCGTCGGCGAAGGCTTGCACTTCGGGGCTCATCTGGTTGCCGGCGGTCGCGGCGTTCACCGCGATCTCGATGCCGACCTTGTTGCCGGACACGTCGAAGCGCTGCGCCCGCACTTCCCGCAGGGCGGCATCGCCGTCGACGCGCGACTCCCAGACGGCCACGATGCCGCCGTCGGGCAGGGCGGCGAGATTCACCTTCTGCTGGTCGCCTTCCGTGCTGGTGTTCAGCACGAAATCCACGGAGAGGGGCGATGCGTTCGCGGTGAAAGCGCGGCCGCGCACCGCCGTGCCGGAAACATCGCCGGCCGTCTGGCTGCGGTCGGTCCATGCGACGAAGAAGCCGTCTCCCAGCGCCGCGACCGCGGGATCCGTTTGCGCATGGAGGGTCGTCGAATTGGCCTTGCCGGTGCCCTGCACGGTGCCATCCGGCGTGAACACGGCCAGCGTGATGTCCAGCGCGAATTCGGACTCGCCGGGGCGGACAGGCTCCAGGCCACCGATCCAGTCCGCCACCTGCACGATGCTGCCGCCGCGCAGTTGCACGGCTTCATGCTCCGGCACCTGCCCGTCGACCCCGGAGCCGCCATTGCCCCCCTGCGACAAGCCGTACGGCGTGGACACGGCGTGCGTCACCGGGTCATAGAGCCGGTTGTGCACCGCCGGTGCGCTGCGGAAGCTGTCCATCGCCTGCGACCACGAGAACAGGATCCTCCCGTCGGTGAGCACGATGCTGTCGGGGGTCTGCACCCATCCCTCATTGGCCCTGCCATCCGAGAAGGTGGTGCCGCCCAGCCTGAGCGAACTGGCGAAGGCGGTCCCGAATGGGTCGACGAACTTTGCGATCAACAACTCGCCGCGGACGGATTCG
Organism: Ramlibacter sp.; assembly: GCA_036263715.1. Lineage (GTDB taxonomy): Bacteria > Pseudomonadota > Gammaproteobacteria > Burkholderiales > Burkholderiaceae_C > Ramlibacter. The sequence continues at coordinate 3,717 of DATAGN010000336.1, read as the reverse complement.
GTAATGCTGCCATCGCGCCGTGAGCCCCAACTCGTTTCGATGAAACGACCGTCCGGCAGGGCGGACAGGGACTCGGCATAGGGGCTGGCGAGGTGGATGGGCGCGCGCCAGATCTCGAAATTGCGGGGCATCCCGACGTTTTACCAGCGAGCCCGGCTGCAGGCTACGGCCGGAGGGAGGGCTCAGGCAAAGACGAACATGCCCGCGTGCATCTGCGACGACGAAAGTCCTAAGAGCCAGAACGCCGTGTTGGCATCCAGCGTCACGATGCAAAACGATCCGTAGTCGCTGGTCGCGGCCAGCACCTGGTCGAAGCTGGTGAGCGCTGTTCCCTGCAGGTGCACCGCGTCGTTGTCGGTGTCGAATCCGTTCACCACGTCCACACCCGACTGCAGGTTCATCACCACCGTGTCCTCGCCCGGCGTGAGGAAGAGGTAGTCGGTGCCAGCGCCGCCGTCGAAGAGGTCGCCTTCGCCTGTCTCCCCACCTGAAGCCTGGCCGATGAGGACGTCGACGCCCTCGCCGCCGTGCATTTCGTCCGCCGCTGCGCCCATGTAGAAGTAGTCCTGCCCCGCGCCGCCGAAGGCCACGGAGGGCCCGGCCTGCATCACGAAGGTGTCGTTGCCTGCCTCGCCGAGGGCGAGTGCGCCGCCGGCGTCGTACGCATACAGCGAGTCGCCCCCTTCGCCGCCGTACAGCGTGTCGCCGTCGCCCTGCGCGATCAGCACATCCACGCCCGCGCCACCCACCAGCACGTTGGTGCCGCCGTGGCCATACAGGTAGTCGTTGCCGTCTTCACCGTACAGGGTGTCGTCGCCCTCTTCGCCGAGCAGCACGTCGTCGCCGACGCCCGCAATGGCCAGGTCGTCGCCAGCCCCCGCATACAGGTAGTCGATGCCGGCCAGGCCGTACAGCGTGTCTTCGCCGGCGAAGCTGACGAGGATGTCGTTCACTGCTGCCTGGCCCGCGTCGTGGCCCAAAATGACATCGTCGTCCGACGTGCCGTAGACCAGCGCCGGCCGGTTGTCCAGGAACTGGCCGTCGGCGGCCGGGGCGAATTCGGAACCGGCATCCCACGTCACCAGCACGCGGCCGTCACTGGTCTCGGTGATGTGGACCTTGGAGTTCATTCGCGCCGTGGTGCCGACGCGGAACTCGCCGCCGATGCGCGCGCCATCGACATCGAAGTACTGCGCCTGCACCCACGCGTGGTTGTAGATCCAGGCGACCAGCCAGCTGCCATCGGCGAAGGCGTGCACGGCAGGCGCGGTCTGCTCGCCGCCGGTGACGGTGTTGACCGCGAGTTCGCTGCCGACCGCGTCGCCCTCCGCATCGAAACGCTGCGCGCGGATGTCCCACCCGAGCGTGCCGGTCGTCGCGCGCGACTGCCACACGGCCACGAACCCGCCGCCGGGCAAGGCGGCGAGCTCCACGTCCTGCTGGTCGCCCTCGGTGCTGGTGTTGACCAGGATCTCGCCCGTGAGCGGCGTGGCCGTCGGCCCGAACAGGCGGGCCCGCACGGCGGTGTCGCTGGTGTCACCGCCGCTTTCGCTCTCGTCGGTCCACGCGACCACGAAGCCCGTGTCGAGCGCCGCGACCGAGGGGTCGTACTGCCAGAGCGTCGTGGTCGTGTTCGCCTGCACCGCTGCCACCTGGGTGCCATCGAGGCCGAGCACGGCAACGGTGACATCGACCTGCGGCCGGAAGGTGCCCGGCGCAACCTGCTCGAAGCCGTTGACGATGTCCACGGCTTCGGCGACCGCGCCGCTGGCCAGCTGGTCGGCGTCGTGATGGCTGACCAGGGAAGCGGACCCGTTGCCGGCGCTGCCTTGCGTGACAGTGTGCAGGGTCGTGAGCGCGTGGCTCACCGGGTCGTACACGGCATTGCGGATGGCGGGCTGCTCGTCGCGTGCGTCCAGGGCCTGCTGCCAGGAGAACAGGACGCGCCCGTCGACGAGCACCTCGGTCCGCGGCGCTCCGATGGTGGCCGCCTGGAACTGCGGCTCCATCCACTGGGAGCGACCGACCAGCTTGTAGCTGGCGAAGGGCGTGCCGAAAGGGTCAAGGAACTTTCCTCGTACATCCACGCCGCCCGCGATCGGAAAACTTGCATCCGTGGACCACCCCACACGCTGCCCGGCGACCACGCGGGCGTCGGCCAGGCCATTCACGGACGCCGGAGACACGTCGGGCAAGTGGATCGTGGAGCGCCAAGGCTCGAAAGGCAGCGGCATGAGGACTCCTTCTCGCGGGAAATCACCCGTCGGTCGCGGCTGCGGTTGTAGCAGCATCTGCGTACACTGACTTCCATTTTTTTGACAGGGGCGCCATGAGCTACGAACCTTGGGGCAGCACGCTGCTCGTCACGGGCAACGCGGGCGCCGCCGATGCGGTGGTCGCCGGCATCGGGCTGGACCGTTTTGCCGTTGTCTGGGAAGACAGCGCCGGCACCGGCGGCGATGCGAGCGGCACCGCGATCCGGTTGAAGGTGTACGACCCATTCGGCGTCGCATTCAACGCCGAACCGATCCTCGTGAACACCACGGCCACGGGCAACCAGGCGAATCCGCAAGTGCTGGGTCTCGCCAGCGGCGAGTTCGTCGTCGTCTGGGAGGACAGCAGCGGCACCGGCGGTGATGCATCGGGCACCGCGCTGAAGGGCCAGCGCTTCACCGCCAACGGCGAAAAGCTGGGGGTCGAGTTCCTGGTGAACACCAGCACGCCGGGCAACCAGGGCAAGCCTGCGCTGGCGCGCGACGGCACGGGCTTCGTCGTCGCCTGGGTCGATTCGGGCGGCGCCAATGACGATGTCCGCTTCCAGCGCTTCGATGCGAACGGCGTGCGCGTGGGCACGGAGACGACCGCAGGCGCGTCCACCGCCGGCAACCAGTCGCAGGTGGAAGCGGCGGACACGAACGGCGGGTTCGCGCTCGCGTGGACCGACGACGCGGATGCCAACGGCACGCTCGAAGCGATCCGCGTGCAGGCGTACACGAGCGCCGGCGCGCCTGCCGCGGCCGAGCGCAGCATCGTTACGGGAGACCAGAGGCTCGTCAGCCTCCTCGACCTGGCGCGCATCGACGCCAGCGGCGCGCTGGGGGTGCTGTATGCAGACCAGCACGCGGCCCAGATCTCGCCGCGCAACCTGCTGCGCACGCTGGACGCCACGGGTGCTCCCATCGGCGGCCCGTTCGATGCGGGCTGGACGATGTCGGGCTACTTCGTGCAGGGCTTGCAGCTGTCGGGCTGGCAGGGCGTCACCGGTGAAGAGAGCGCGCTGGCCCGTGGCGACAACGACGGCCTGGTCAATCGCGGCGGCCTCTTCCTGCAGGCCGTGCGTCCGGACGGACTGAGCGAGGGCAGCACCGTCTACGGCAGCACCAGCGGCGGCTCGCCGACGGTGCTGGATGCATCCATGCTCCAGGACGGCCGCATCGTCACCGTCACGCAGCAGGGCGGCGGTCCGCTGTATTTCACCGTTGCCGACGGTCGCGGGCCGACCGTCTCCTCGAACGACTTCTTCAATCCCGTGGTGCTGGTCGGCGCCGACGCGGGGCCCGACCGCGACAACGTCATGACGGGCGGGCACGCGGGCGACACCATGTACGGCCTGGGGGGCAACGACTACCTGTACGGCTATGCCGGCAGCGACCTGCTGATCGGCGGCTTCGGCTCGGACGTGCTGCTGGGTGAATCCGGCAACGACACGCTCTATGG
>DATAGN010000335.1:0-1570 GCA_036263715.1 Ramlibacter sp. | reverse complement strand
CAAGGGCTTCACCAACACCTCCGGCCACGGCCAGAAGGTGAGCCTGGAGCGCGGCTCCCACACGCGCAGCAAGAAGAACCCGGGCAAGCGTCCGCGCAAGGGCGGCTGAACTCCGCCTGCCGCAACGAGCCGCCGCCCGAGGGCGGCAGCATGCCGAAACCGCCGCCCCAGGGCGGCGGTGTGCATTCAGGCCCGCACCGATGCTGAGGATCACCGAACTCAAGCTGCCCCTGGACCACGCCGACGACGCATTGCGTGCCGCCGTGGTGCAGCGGCTCGGCGTCGCCGATGCGGACCTGCTGTCCTTCAGCGTCTTTCGCCGTGCCTATGACGCGCGCCGCAAGAGCGCCATCCTCCTGATCTACACGATCGACTGCGAAGTGCGCGACGAGGCCGCCGTGCTCGCGGCGCACCCGGGTGACCCGCACCTGAAGCCCGCGCCGGACACGCGCTACCGCTTCGTGGGCCACGCGCCCGCCGACTTCCATGCGCAGGAGCGCCCTCGCCCGCTGGTGATCGGCTTCGGCCCCTGCGGCATCTTCGCCGCGCTGTTGCTGGCCCAGATGGGGCTGCGTCCGATCGTGCTCGAACGCGGCAAGGAGGTGCGCCAGCGCACCAAGGACACCTGGGGCCTGTGGCGCCAGGGCGTGCTGGATCCGACGTCGAACGTGCAGTTCGGCGAAGGCGGCGCCGGCACCTTCAGCGACGGCAAGCTGTGGAGCCAGATCAGCGACCCGCGCCACCTCACGCGCAAGGTGCTCACCGAGTTCGTGAAGGCCGGCGCGCCGGAGGAAATCCTCTTCGTGAGCAAGCCGCACATCGGCACCTTCCGCCTGGTGAGCATGGTGGAGAAGATGCGCGCGGACATCGTGGCGCTGGGCGGCGAGATCCGCTTCGGCCAGCAGGTGACGGACGTCCTGATCGAGCGAGAAGGCGAGACGCAGCACATCCGCGGGGTCACTCTGGCATCGGGTGAACAGCTGCGGTGCGACCACGTGGTGCTGGCGCTGGGCCACAGCGCGCGCGACACCTTCACGATGCTGCACGGGCGCGGCGTCTACATGGAGGCCAAGCCCTTCTCGGTGGGCTTTCGCATCGAACATCCCCAGGGCGTCATCGACCGCGCGCGCTTCGGGCCCAGCGCGGGCAACCCGATCCTGGGCGCGGCCGACTACAAGCTGGTGCATCACGCGAAGAACCGGCGCAGCGTCTACAGCTTCTGCATGTGCCCGGGCGGAACGGTGGTCGCCGCCACGTCGGAGACCGAGCGTGTCGTCACCAACGGCATGAGCCAGTACTCCCGCAACGAGCGCAATGCCAACGCGGGCATCGTGGTGGGCATCGCGCCGCAGGACTACCGGCAGGACGGCCTGTCGGAGGGCCCGGTCAGCCCTCTGGACGGCATGCAGTTCCAGCGGATCTGGGAGTCGCGCGCCTACGAGCTCGGTGAAGGGGGCTACGTCGCGCCCGGTGCCCTGGTGGGCGACTTCGTGAAGAGGCAGCGCAGCAGCGCCCTGGGCAGCGTGCTGCCCTCGTACAAGCCGGGCGTGCGCATGGCCGACCTGCAGCA
>DATAGN010000334.1:0-5537 GCA_036263715.1 Ramlibacter sp. | reverse complement strand
GGCCCCATCATCGGCACGGGCGCGGTCTCAGCCGCTTCGGTGCTTTGCTCCACCGCCGTGGCCAGGCGCTCACCGTGTTGCAGGTCCTGCTGCGCGTAGCTGGCCAAGACCGCCGTCTGGCCCTCCACCTTGGCGGCCACGGCGCCGAGCTGCGCCCGCAGCGCCTCGATCTGGCGCTCCGAACTAGCGATGATCTCCGCGGTGATCTTGGCCGAGCTGTCCTCCACCGCCTGCGCGATGAACTGCTCCGGCCGCAGGTGCCCGGGCAGCGCGGTCAGCGAGCTCCGAACATGGTTCAGGATGTCCTGCGTGGGCATGCCGCTGCCCGTGTAGGCCGTTTGCGCGGCAATGAGCTGGTCGGCGTAGCCGGTGATGCTTTCCAAGGCCGAGCGGTCGCCCGTGCTCGCCAGCGTCAACTGCCGGTCGAACTGCGAGCGGGCGTTGGCAAGCTGGTCCTCGCCTGACAGCATGCCCGCCGGGGATGCGTTCAGGCGGTCCAGGTAGCCGCCGATTCCGCGCTTGAAGTCGCTGATGTACGTCACCGCCGCGCGCGAGCTTTCGCTGGCTCGCTCGATGGCCGCACGCGACAGTTCCTGCGCCTGCATTTCGTCCTGCAGCGCGTAGATGCGCAGCGCCATTTCGCGGTTCGTGGCGTCCAGCGCCTCCAATTCCTTTTGCCGGCTGCGCTTGACCTTCTCGCTTTGCGTGGCGGTCATGTCGAACCACTGATCCTCCAGCGCCTTCATCTGCTGGTCGGCAACTTCCTTTTTCGCGGAGAACTCGCGCAGGCGCGTCAGGGCCGACTCCATCGAGCCGCCCGACAGCGTGTTGATGTCGCCCAGCTCGCGCAGGTAGTCGGCGATCTGGCCGGTGAGATTCGACTGCACCAGGCCGTGCAGGATGGCCCGGCCACCCATTTCACCGATGGCGCCCTGCAGATCCTGCTCGCTGCGCCCGACGTTCAGGTTCAGGCCGTTGTAGGCGACTTGACCATTGCGCGATGCCGTCACGTCGAGGAAGGTTGACGAGGTGCCTTTCGGGTCCATGCTGAACCCGAGGCCGAACTGAATGCCGCCGCTTCCACCACCAGCACGCACGATCGCGTCGTACTGCTGCTGCAGCGCCATCGCCGCCGTCTTGGCCGCCTCGTTGTTCTCCGGCGTGAGGTCGCTGTCGTGCATGGCGACGCCGGAGCCCAGCTTGCCGAAGCGTCCGTCCTGCTTGGGGCCGCCCTTCTTCTTCGCGACGAGGGTGTAGATCAGGCCCGCAGCGAGGGCGATAGGACCGAGCGCGCCGGCCGCCATGCCCAGGCCAGGCAGGATGCCGGCCGCGCCGCTTGCCATGAGCGAGCCCGCAGCACTGAGCGAGCCGCCCAGCGTCGTCGCGCCCGTGAGCCAGCCCGCGCCCGCGGTGAGTGCGCCGCCCAGGCCACCGGCGCCGAACATCGACGCCGCTCCGGTGATGCCGCCGAAGCCGTTGAAGATGGTGGAGCCAATGGAGGCCATGTCGCCCACCCCGCCGCCGCCCGCGAACGGGTTGGGCGGCGTGCCGGCCGTCGCTGATCCGCCGCCCATCATGGAACCGATGACGCCGGACATCGCCTGCCCGATCGGCGCCAGGATCGGCCGCAAAACGAGTGTGCGGAACAGGTCTTTCAGGTACTGCGCCGCCGACTTGCCGCCGCGCATGAGGGCATCCGTCATGGACTGCGCCACCTGGTCCCAATCCCGTTTTGCCGTCTCGACGGCCTCGCGGTTCGCTTCCTGCGCTTCCGTGTTCTTCAGAACGTCGACGAGCCGGCGCTGCGCCTCGATGCGGGCATTGATCCAGTCGATGTCCTCGCCGGCCAGGTAGGCGCCTTCCTTGGCCTCCTCCATGCGCGCAAGCTTCGTCTCCTCGATGGCCGATTGCAGCTTGCCGTATCCGTCCAGTTCGAGCCGCAGCGCCTGCACGCGCGACTCGATCGCCACGACGCTGTCGCGCGCGTCCTGCTCGCGCAGTTCTGCCATCTTCTCGTGCTCGCGCTGGATGGCCTGCAACGACTTGCGCGCAATCTCCTCCTGCTCCAGGAAGAACTTGCGGATGTCCTCGGATTCCTTGATCCGCAGGCGCTGGCGCTCCTCGGCGACGCGCTGCGCCTCGCGCAGTTCTCCATCCGCCCCGCTGCGTGCGGCGCGCGCGCCCGTCGTCTTTTTCGGATCGTCCGGCGGCAGTTCCAGCGATGTGCGCGGCACGCCCTCATAGCCGCCCATGCCCCGGCCGGCGCCCGCCGCGCTGGACAGGTAGCCGTCCAGTTGCTGGCGGTAGCGGGTCTGCTGCCCGACCAGCGCCGATCGCTCCGATGCCGACAGCGTCGGGTCGGCGAGCGCCTTCTCGATGTTGGTCACGCCCTCGCGTGCGGTGGTGTAGCCGTTGCGGTTGCCGCCCAGCTTTCCGCCCAGCAGGTACGACGCCAGGCCCGCGGGGGTGGTCAACTGCGCCGCCATCCCCATGAGGTCGAGGAACCCAGCGCCCTCTTTCTTGGCGTCGCGGAAGCTCTGGATCAGCCGATTCATGCCCGAGACGACCGGATCGGCGATGGAGCGGCCCATGTCGCTCAGGTTTACCTGCAGCTTCAGAATTTCCTTGTTGAACTTCTCCGCTTCCTCGGCCTGCTTGGTCGTGACGGTGGCGTTCAGCGCACCCGCCTCGGCCAGGTCCTTCAGGAACGGCGCGACTTCGCGCAGCGACTTGCCGAAAAGCTCCTGCGTCGCGCGCGCCTTGTTGCCGTCGTCGGCGAACTGCGAAAGCGCCACCGCGGTCTGGCGCAGCGCCTCGGCTGGGTCCATGTCGCGCAGTTCCTGCGCGTTCAGGCCGATCGCCTTGATCACCTTCTCGGCGTCGCTGCCGGGCTTGAGGGTTTGCCCGAGCGCCTGGTTAAACTTCACTAGTGACGTGCCGACCGTGTCGAAGGACGTGCCATTGAGCTTCGCGACGCGCTCCAGGGCGCTGATGTTCTCGATGGACGCGCCGGTGGCGTCTTTCAGGTCGTTCAGCGCGTCTACGCCCTGGTTGATGCGGTTGACCATGGACGCAAACGCAGCGATCGTCGCCGCACTCCCGAGCGAGGCCAGCGACAGGCCCGCCATGCCGGCGACTTCGGCCACGGACTGCAGCGACCGCTTGACCGACGCTGTCGCGGGGCCGGTGCGGTCCTCCGCGCTGTAGACGATCTTGGCGTCGCGCGTCATGCCCTACCCCTCGGATTCCTGCCGGCGCTCAGCGACGCCGGTGAGGTAACCCTGCTCGGCCGCCCGAATGAAAGGCCACAGCTTTCGGCGGCGAACCGGCGTGCACCGCTGCTGCCGCATGACGTGCTCGACGCCCGAGTAGTCAAGCCCGGTCGGCCCGCCGAACCCATGCCGCCATTGCGTGCCGCAGGCGAGAAAGACATTCCAGGCGAGGACGTTCTCCGGCCACAGCCAGAAGATGCGCGCCGAACGCCGAGCAGCGCCTTCGAGGTCGAGCCCGAAGACTTCCGCAACGGTGTCCAGGTGTTCCGCATCCTTCTTGTCCTCGTTCCCGTCGTTGAGATCGCCGCGCGCCAGCAGGCGCGCAGCCTCCGCTAGTTTTTTTCCTGCATCCCCAGGTCGCGCATGTACGAGCGCCAGACCCACAGGGCCATGTCGGGCACGGCGTTGAGCAGCGCGCGCATCGCCTCTTCGCTGTAGGCGGCAGGGTTGCCGGTGGACTCGTCCAGCACCAGGCGCTGGCCGTCCCAGCCGTGGCACTTCTTCACGATGAAGTCCGCGAAGGTGTCGCCGCTCGCGTAGGCGGCGTTCACCTCGTCCTGCGACATGCGGTCCATTTCGAGGGTGAAGTTGACATTGACGTGCGAGCCGCGGCTGTCCCCGGGCAGCTTGCCCTTGATCTGCACCGCAACCCGGTTGCCGATCGCCAGTTTGAAACCCATGCTTTTCTCCTCGTGTTGTTGGTGTGAAAGCAGGGGCCGCAGCCCCCGGTGACTCAGAAGGTCACGATGCGCATTTCGTCGTTGCCGGCGCTGGGCGTCACGCGCCCGTCGAAGCTGACCATCCGCTTACCCGAAACCTCGGACTTGCGCGGGTTGATCGGCTGCACGTAGGGCAGGAAGACGAGCGACTTAAAGCCGGCCGTGCTGCCGTGCACGAGGCCGACGCTGGTGAGCGTGGCCGCCGCGACGCTGGCCATCAGCGTCACCTCCTGCGCCGCGGTCAGGTCCAGCTGGAAGCTGCAGCTCGCGTCGCGGCCGGTGATGTCCACCGACTCACCGCCGAGCAGCGGGATGTGCTCCACGGTGTTATTCGGCGAGAACTCCAGGCCGAGAGACGGATAGGTCGTGCCCGCGGTGAGCGCCGGGGCGATCGCCAGCGTGTGCGTGGCGCCGAGCGTCAGGTCCGCTGTGTTCGCCTCCGCGACGACCTCGGGCACCTTGAAGGCGGTGATCGTGGGCGTCGCGTTCGAAGCCGCCGTCGGCGCGTTGTAGAGGCCGCGGAAGGTGAAGGACATCGTCGGCCGCCCGCCCGCGCCCAGGCGGAAAGACACGTTGCCACGCGCGCCGGTGAGCTTGTGCAGAAGTCCGTCGTCGTACCAGTAGATCGTGCAGGAGCCGAAGCCGGTGGACACGGGCACGTAGTCCACGCGGGTCGTCGCCGTGACCGTCTCGGAGAAGCCGCACGCCTTGAGCGCCGGACCCCAGGCGGGGGCGGTGCCGGCGGTGCCGGAGCCGACCAGTTCGATGTCGAAGCCGCACTCCACGAAGCGGTTGCCCACCAGGTGCTGGAAGCCGCCCATGTAGCCGAACACCAGCTCACGCGGGACGTTCTGCGCGTTCAGCGGCGTGATGCTCAGGCCGCTCACGAGCATCGCGTTGGCGGCGCCTGTGGGCGTCGGGTCGAGGCCGTAGGTGACTTCATCCTTCAGGAGGACGACGGTGTTGCGGATGTAGCGAGTGGCCATGGCGGATTACTCCTCGGGGGTTTCGTTGACGGAGGTGGCCGGGGGCGGTGCGCCGCGGCGGCCAGTCGCGGGCTGGGTGGTTTGCAGCAGTTCGAGCGAGCCGTCTGCCTTGCGAAGCCAGGAGCCGCCGTGCGGCGGGTCGGCCGGCGGCAGCGCGGGAGCGGTGGGTTTTTTGTCCATGGCGTTCAGGTGATGACGTTGGATTCGGTGCGGTGAACCACGCGCAAGTCGAGAGAGGCGACACAGACGCCCGAGTCGGCCTCGTCCTGGTCCCATGTGATCGGGCCGGGGTCCATGAGCTGGCACAGCCCGCCCAGGGTCTGATTGGCGAACAGGGCGGCGAAGCAGGAGCAGGCGATGTCGTCCGCAATGGCCTCCGCCGAGAACCCGGTGGCGGTTTCCTTGCGCGCCTTGATCACGATGCGCAGCTCGGTCGTCCAGTCGATCGGCGCGTAGGTGCCGACGAGGATTCGCTCCGGCTCGGATTGCAGCCGGTAGACCTGGATCTGCGAGACGACGGTTTCCCCGAGCGGGTAGTCGCGGTTCTCGTAGACCCGCCC
>DATAGN010000333.1:0-3120 GCA_036263715.1 Ramlibacter sp. | reverse complement strand
CCGGGCGCGGCATAGCGGTTGTTGGCGATCTTCACCTTCACGTCCGTGCCCTCGGGGAACACCGTGTCCAGGTGGGCGGAGACCACGAGGGTCGGGCCGCGCCCGGTGCCCTTGCGCGTGGCGATCACGTTGCCCTCGGCGTCGATGCGCGCATCGGCCAGCCCGAGCGCCTTGAAGCGCTTGAGGTATTCGGCCGCGCGCACCGCCTCCTTGAAGGGCGGCGCCGGGATCTCCGTCAGCTCGATCTGGTCCTTCAGCGTGCGTTCGTCGTCGGCGCGCAGGAACTCCAGGGCCTGCTTCACCACCGGGCTGCCCAGCAGCCGCCCGTAGGCGGCCTCGGTGGCCGCGTTGATGGGCGGCGGCGCCGGATCCTGCGCCCATGCGGGCTGGGCGAAGGCAGTGGCCAGGGCCAGCGCCAGGGCGGCGGCGAGTTGTCGTCTCTTCATGGTGTCGTGGTCAGGGGTGGATTCAGTTCAGGGTCGCGGGCTCCGCGTCCTCGAGGCGGAAGAACATGCCGGAGGGATCGTCGTTCAGCAAGGCCAGGCGGCCCTGCACGACCACCGGGTCCAGCGAATGGCGCACGGGTGTCCTGGCCTTGACCTCCACCATCACCTCCGGGCCCGCGGTCAGGCAGAAGGGACACGAAGGGGACCAGGCGGACAGCAGGAAGCGGCGGTGCGCCTGCCCCGCCTCCAGCGGGAGGATGTAGCCCTGCACCTTGACGAGCTTCCCGTTCAGGGGCTTCAGGCCGGCGGGGAAGTCGGGGCCGAGCTTGCCGTCGATCTTGCGGATGCCGGTGCGCGACATCAGCGACCACGGCACCGCGCCCCTGGCGTCAGGCAGCATCTGCGTGAGGGGATCGTGGGGCGCAGGCGCCTGTGCGCCGGCCAGTGCCGCGCCTGCGGCAACGAAGCCGGCCACCAACCATCCGTACAGCCTGGAACGCATCCGCCAAGTGTACGGGGCGCGGCGCGCGGCCCTTTCAGAACATGGTGTCCTGGTACTGGTCGATGCGCCCGTCGCTGCGCCGTCGCAGCAGCTGCACGTGCGGCGCCGCGGCCGCCTGGGTGCGATAGCTCTTGCCGCACTCGGGACAGGCGTAGGACTGGCTGGCGCTGCCCGGCGCAGCCTGCACCACCAGCACACGGAAGCGCGCGCCGCAGTAGGCGCAGGACGTCTCGAAGACGCTCAGGTCCCCGGGGATGCCGGGCTCCGGTGCATGGGTCATGGCGGGCGTCCCCCTCGTGAGTGGACGGCCGCAGTATGCGCGACAGGCGCGGCGGCTTCAATGCCTGCGGGCCGGCTTTACTCCACCGCTTCCAGCGCCAGCAATCCCGTTGCCGTATTGGAAATCGGCACGTGGTAGTTCGCGTGCACCTTGCGCACGGGGCCGGGCACCGCGCCGCGCGTCGCCAGCCACATGATCAGCTCCACGCCCTGCGTGCCGGTTTTCTCCACCAGCTCGTGGATGCTGTACTGCGTGGCCCATTCGGGGTCGTGCACCAGGCTTTCCATGAACTTCAGGTCGAAAGCCTTGTTGATGAAGCCCGCGCGCTGGCCATCGAGCTGGTGCGACAGGCCGCCCGTGCCGATGACCACCACGCGCTTGTCGCTGTCCCACGAGGCGATCGCCTCGCCGACCGCCTTGCCCAGGGCATAGCAGCGGCGCGCCCCGGGCAGCGGGAACTGCACGGTGTTGATGCACACCGGCACCGTCGTCACCGGGATGTCCTGCGGCCAGAACAGCGCCAGCGGCAGCGCGAAGGCATGGTCGACCAGCATCTCCTGGCACGTGGTGATGTCGAACTCCTTGTCCACGAGGTGTTCGATGAGGTGCCACGACAGGTCCGGCTCGCCCTTGAAGGGCGGCAGCGTGGGGATGCCCCAGCCCTCGTCGGCGTTGCGGTACTCCGCCGCGGCGCCGACCGCGAAGGTGGGCATCTTGTCCAGGAAGAAGTTCAGTCCGTGGTCGTTGTAGAAGACGACCGCCACGTCCGGCTTCACCTCCTGCAGCCAGCGGCGCACCGGCAGGTAGCCGTCGAAGAAGGGCTTCCAGTAGGGATCGCCCTGCAGGCCGCGGGCGATGGCGCTGCCGATCGCGGGTACGTGGGAGGTGGTCAGTCCGCCGATGATCCTGGCCATGGGTGCTTTCCTCGTCAGGCCGCCAGGCGGGCCGGTTGGTCGTTGTGCGCCAGCAGGCGCGCCTTGAATTCCTCCTTGCTCAGGCCGGTCTGCAGGGCGCCGAGGTCCTGCACGTCCAGCCCCAGGATGCCGGCGAACTTGGCCAGGTAGTACACGTTCCCGCCGGCGGCGATCAGGCCCGGCACGTCGCGCTTGCGGATCGCTTCGGCCTGCGGCGGCGTCAGGGCATACCGGCGCATGTACGCCTCTTCGTCGACCACGAAGTCGGCGCGATGGGCCGCCTCGTTGAACGAATAGCACATGCGGTTGAGCGCGTAGCCCTTCTGCGCCTGCGCGCCGTCGAAGAGCGTGGTGCCGGGGATGGTCTGCTTCATGGTTTCTCCCGTAGGTTGGGTTCGCGCAGCGACCCCAACACTTCTGACGTAGGTTGGGTTCGCGCAGCGACCCCAACAGCTGCGAAGTATTCGCCCTCTCCCTCCCCCGCGATCTGACCCAGGTCAAGCTCCCGTCTTAAGATCGCCCCCTCGCATGACCTCGCATTCCCCGGAACAGCGCGCTGCCAACCGGCGCGGCATCCTCGCGATGGCGGCCGGCATGGCCTTCTTCGTCACCAACGACGCGCTGGTCAAGTACGTCAGCGAATCGCTGCCCTCGGCCCAGCTGATCTTCCTGCGCGGCGTTTTCGCCAGCGTGCTGCTGCTGGCGATCGCGCAGGCGATGGGGACCACGCACCAGATGCGCACGCTGCTGGACGGGCGCGTTGTGCTGCGGGCGCTGTTCGATGCGATGGCGACCCTGACCTACCTCACCTCGCTGTTCCACCTGCCGATCGGCAACGTGACCGCGATCAACATGGCCACGCCCCTGGTGATCACGTTGATGGCAGTGATCTTCCTGCACGAGAAGGTGGGCGTGCGCCGCTGGGTGGCGATCGCAACCGGCTTCCTCGGCGTGCTGCTGGTGGTGCAGCCCAGTGGC
>DATAGN010000332.1:0-4045 GCA_036263715.1 Ramlibacter sp. | reverse complement strand
GCATCACGTCGCGCTCGCGCTCGGTCAGTTCGGCCATGCGGCTTTGCACCGCGCCCTTCTCCCGCTGCGCGACCAGCACCTCGGCCGAGCGCTGCAGCGCCTCCTCGATGCGGTCCACCAGCGCATTGTCGGAAAAGGGCTTCTCGCAGAAATCGAAGGCCCCGCGCTTGACCATGTCCACGGCCGTCGGCACGTCGGCGTGGCCGGTGAGGAAGATGACCGGCATCACCCCGGTCAGCCCGCGCTCGACCAGCCGCTCGAACAGCGCCAGCCCGCTCATGCCCGGCATGCGCACGTCCAGCAACAGGCAGCAGGCCTGCGCCGGGCGGAAGCCCTCCTGCAGCACGGCATCGAACGCCTCCGCGCTCGCATAGCTGGCCGACAGCAGACCGCGCGAGCGCAGCAGCCACGCGAGCGCATCGCGCACGCCGGCATCGTCGTCGACGATGAAAACGGTGGCATCGGCAGCGGGCTGCATGGAATCAGGCGGTTGCCGGGGAGGCGGCCGGTTCGGCGGGCAAGGTGAAGCGGAAGATCGTACCTTGCGGCTGGTTGGGCTCGAACACCAGGTGCCCGCCATGCTGCTCCACCACCGTGCGACACAGGCTCAAGCCCAGCCCCATCCCTTCGGCCTTGGTGGTGAAGAAGGGTGTGAAGAGCTGCTGCTTCACGTCCTCCGGGATGCCGGGGCCGACGTCCGCCACCGAGAACTCCAGCCAGCGCCGGCCCGCCTCCCCCGCGGACGTGGCCCGCACCTGGATCACCAGTTCCGGGCGGGGGATCTTGGCTTCGTCCATGGCCTGCATCGCATTGCGAGCGAGGTTCAGCAAGACCTGTTCCACCATCGTGCGGTCGCACACCGCGGTCGGCAGGTCCGCCGGCACGCGGCTTTCGACGCGCACGCCCAGCTTGCGCGCCTGCAGGTGCACCAGCGGCTGGATCGCATCGATCAGCGCCTGGGGCGCGACCGCCTCGCGCGCCTGCGCCCGGCGGCGCACGAAGTCGTGCACGCTCTTGATCACGCGGCCGGCGCGGTCGGCCTGTTCGGCGATGCGACGCATGGCCAGCTGCAGGTCGCCCGCAGGAGCCGGCGCCTGCTGCAGCAGGTTCATCGAGCCGTTGGCATAACTCGCGATCGCGGCCAGCGGCTGGTTCAGTTCGTGCGACAGCAGCGATGCCATCTCGCCCACCGTCGCCAGGCGGGCGGTGGCCTGCAGGCGATCCTGGCTGGCGCGCGAGAGCTCCTCCACGCGCCGCTGCTCGCTGATGTCCAGCACCGCGCTCATCCACCCGGTCTGCAGGCCCGATGCGTTGATCAGCGGCGCCTCGATGACCAGCACCGGGAAGCGCGCGCCGTCCTTGCGCATGAACATCGACTCGTAGCCTTCGCGCGGGGGCCGGTTGCCGCCGGTCAGGCGCACCGCCTGCCGCTGCGCATATTCCTCGTGGCGCTCCGGCGGCCAGTACGGTGCCGGCGTGGCCTGCCCCAGCAGCTCGTCGGGGCTGAAGCCCACCATCTCGCAGAAGGCGGGATTCACGTAAGTCGTGCGGCCCTGCAGGTCGCGGGCGCGCAGCCCCGTCACCAGCGAGTCCTCCATCGCCTTGCGGAACGCCAGGGCGTCGGCAAGGTCCTGCTCCACCCGCAGCCGCCGGCGCGTGTCGTGCCCGAGCATGAACAGCACGGTCACCAGGGCGATCGACATCACCGTCACCAGCGCGGTCAGCACGTTGGGGAACAGGTCCGGGTCCGAGCGCCGCCAGCTGTCCATGCGCAGCACCATCGTGTTGCCCGGCAGGTCCAGCAGCTGCTGCGCGGAAAAGGCGCGCAGTCCGCGGCGGGCCAGGCCATGCATCGCCAGCCGGGTGCCGTCCGCCTCGGTGAACGAGATCTCCTGGCTGCGACCGAGCTGCGGTCCGATCTGCGTGGCCAGCAGGTCCGACAGCGAATAGGTGGCGACCAGGAAACCGGTGAGCCGGCCGGCATCGACCTGCGGCAGGCACAGCTCCATCGCTTCGAGGCCGAGGCCGTCGGCCTGCGGCACGAAATGGCTGCGCGCGTACGCGTGGCTGCTCAGGCGGCGGGCGGTGGCGCAGGCCTGCTGCACTTCCGGCACCGAGTTGACGCGGCCGAAGCGCGCGAACACGGGCGGGCGAAAGGGCGAGTCGGCCTCGGCCAGCAGTTCCAGGCCGGGCCCGCGCCGCTCCACGCGCACCCATTCGCGATGGCCGCGCAGCAGCCGTTCGGCCTCGGACGTCCACTCCGGCGCCGAATGCACGGCATGCAGCGACTGCAGCTCCTGCACGTTGCGGGTCAGGGCCGCACGGATGTCGCTCAAGGCATCGGCGACGTCGCGCTCCACGTTCGCCTGCGCCACGCTCGCTTCGTAGCGCGCGGCCAGGTACACCAGGGTGACGAGCACGCCGATGACCAGCACGCCCAGCAGCATCCACAGCGACCAGCGGCGCCAGCTGGAAAAGCGCCGCAGGCTGCCGGGCAGGGGCAGGCTGAGCGCGGTCACAGCACCCGGTGGTCCAGCGCCGGCAGTTGGCTGCGCACTTGCGCCAGGCGCGCCGCGTCCAGGTCCGCCAGCACCACGCCCGCGCCCTCTTCCTCGCGCTGCGCCACCACGCTGCCCCACGGGTCCACCACCATCGAATGGCCCCAGGTCCGGCGGCCGTTGTCGTGGCGGCCGCCCTGCGCCGGCGCCGCGACGAAGGCGAGGTTCTCCACCGCGCGTGCGCGCAGGAGCAGTTCCCAGTGCGCCTGGCCGGTGGTATGGGTGAAGGCGCTGGGCACCAGCAGCAGGTCCGCATGGAGCGAGCGATACAGCTCGGGAAAGCGCAGGTCGTAGCAGACCGACAGGCCCACGCGCCAGGCGTGGCCGTCGCGCGAAGGCAGCACGAAGGCCTGCGGCGCAGTGCCGGCTTCAATCACCCGCGACTCGTCGTACTGCTCGCGCCCGTTGTCGTACTTGAACAGGTGGATCTTGTCGTAGCGCGCCACGCACTCGCCCGCCGGCGAGAAGGCCAGGCTGGTGTTGCGCACGTGCGCCTGGCTGTCCGCCGCCAGCGGCAAGGTGCCGCCGACGATCCACAGCTGCAGCCGCCGCGCTGTGTCCGCCAGGAAGGACTGCATCGCGCCTGCGCCGAAAGTCTCCCGCACCGCGAGCTTGTCGGTGTCGCGCTGGCCCATGAGGCAGAAGTACTCCGGCAGCACGGCCAGCTCCGCGCCTTGCCGCGCGGCGTCTTCCAGCAGCGCGCGCGCCGACGCGAGGTTGGAGTCGACGTTGACGCCGGAGACGGTCTGGATGGCGGCGATCTTCATGGGGGGCTCCCTGCGGGCTAGGCGGACTAACGGGCGGCGGGCACTGCCGGCGTACCCGGCGCACCGATGCCCTCGGTGCTGGCGGTCGAGCGCGGCACGCGCGTGATGCGCGGGTCGGTCCAGGTGCCGTCGACGTGGAATTCCTGCGTCGCGGCGCGAATCAGCGGCTCGCGCAGGAACAGCTGCGCGAGGAAGGAACCCAGGCCGATGGCCGGGTTGATGACGGTCGCAACCAGCGATGCGGTGCCGGCGTTGATCTCCGGCACCACCAGCACCTTCAGGTCCTGCGTCTCGCGGGCGATGTCGGCCTTGCCTTCCATCAGCACCGCGGCGTTGACGCCCTTCATCTGCAGGTTGTTGGTGGTGGCCATGCCCTGGTCGATGCTCACGTCGCCGCGCACGAAATCGAAGGAGAAGCCCTCGCTGAAGACGTCGCGGAAGTCCAGGATCAGCCGGCGCGGCAGCGACTGCAGGCTCAGCACGCCCAGCAGCTTGGCCAGCCCCGGATCGGCCTTGAGGAACTGCCCGTTTTCGACGTTGACGTGGAAGCTGCCGGCCAGCGTCGGATAGTCGAAAGCCAGCGGCGAGCCGACCCAGGACACGTTGCCTTCCATGGCGCCGCGGCCACGCCGCACGACGTCGCGCATGCCGAAGCGCGACAGCGTGTGGCCGGCATCGGCGATGTCGAGGCGGAACTTCATCGAGGTGCGCCGGCGTTCG
>DATAGN010000331.1:0-4851 GCA_036263715.1 Ramlibacter sp. | reverse complement strand
CGCTGGCCACCAAGCTGGCCGGCAGCAACTTCGTGCTGATGCGCGGCCACGGCTCGACCACCGTGGCGCCTTCCCTCAAGCAGGTGGTGTACCGCGCGGTGTATGCGGAGATCAACGCACGCATGCAGCTGCAGGCGATGCAACTGGGCGACCCGGAATACCTGACGCCCGGCGAATGCGAAGCGACGGCGGCCAGCACCGAAGGCCAGGTCGACCGTCCCTGGAACCTGTGGAAGGAAGCAGCCGCGGCGCGTCGCCGCGCTGCCTGAACCGGCAACAACAAAAGAAGCAAGAACAAGGAAACGACAAGGCATGCAGAACCTGAAAATGACCCGCCGCAGCGCGGTCGCCGGCCTGGCCGCGGCGGCGCTGCCCACGGCGCTGTTCGCGCAGGACGCCTGGCCCTCGCGGCCGGTGAAGATCATCGTCCCGTCCTCGGCCGGCGGCGGCACCGACGTGTTCGGCCGCATCCTGGCGCAAGCGCTCAGCGAGCAGACGAAGCAGAGCTTCGTCGTGGACAACAAGCCGGGGGCCAGCGGCAACATCGGCGCCGACCTGGTGGCCAAGTCCGAGCCCGATGGGTACACCATGCTGGTGGCCTCGAACTCCTCGCTCGGCATCAATCCCGTGCTGCTCAAGCAGATGCCCTTCGACATCGACAAGGACCTGGTGCCGATCACGCGCGGCGTGTTCGCGCCGATGGTGATCGTGGCGAATCCGTCCACCGGCTTCAAGACGCTGAAGGACCTGGTCGAGGCGGGCAAGCGGAATCCGGAGAAGCTGTTCTACGGCACCGCCGGCGTGGGCAGCCCGCTGTACATGGGCGTGCGGATGCTGGAGGAGGTGAGTGGCGCGAAGTTCTCGCACATCCCCTACAAGGGCGTGGCGCCGGCCTACCAGGACCTGCTGGGTGGCCGCGTGAACTTCATGCTGACCGACCTGGCGTCCATCGAGCAGCACATCCAGTCGGGCAAGCTCGTGGCGCTCGCGGTCACGCAGAAGATCAAGACGCTGGCGAACGTGCCGACGGTCGCCGAAGCCGGTTTTCCGCAGTGGCGCGCCTGGACGTCTTTCAGCGTCATGGCGCCGTCGAAGATGCCGCCGGCAGTGACGCGCCGCATGGGCGAGGAAGTCGGCAAGGCCCTGCGCAATCCGCAGGTGATCGCGCGCCTGGAGCAGGCGGTGCTGATCCCCGTGCACGACACCCCGCAGGACTTCGCCGCCGACTTGCGCAAGGAGCGCGAGCACTGGGGGGCGTTCATCAAGCGGAACAACATCACGCCGGATTAGCCGGGCGGTTCTCGGCGGGACTGGCGCGCCGGGAGGTGAACGCAGAGGACGCAGAAGTACGCAGAGGACGCAAAGAAGACCCGCTGGTTTTCCTCTGCGTCCTCTGCGTAACCTTTGCGCCCTCTGCGTTCACCCTCGTTGAGCGCCGCAAGCCTTCGCAACGGGATGCCAGCTACGAGGTGTGGTACCCCGTCACCCGCTCCACCTCGTTCCTGCTGCCGAGGATCACGCTCACGCGCTCGTGCAGCTTCTTCGGCTCGATGTCCAGGATGCGCTGCCGGCCGTTGGTGGCGGCGCCGCCGGCCTGTTCCACCAGCCACGACATCGGGTTGGCCTCGTACATCAGGCGCAGCTTGCCCGGCTTGTCCGGCTCGCGCTTGTCCCAGGGATACATGAAGATGCCGCCGCGCGTGAGGATGCGGTGCACGTCCGCCACCATGGACGCGACCCAGCGCATGTTGAAGTCCTTGCCGCGCGGGCCTTCCTTGCCGGCCAGGCACTCGTCGATGTAGCGGCGCACCGGCGCATCCCAGTGCCGCATGTTCGACATGTTGATCGCGAATTCCTTGGTGTCGGCCGGGATCGTTACGTCCTCCTGCGTCAGCACGAAGCTGCCTTGCTCGCGGTCCAGCGTGAACATCGCCACGCCGTCGCCCACCGTCAGCACCAGCGTGGTCTGCGGCCCGTAGACGCAGTAGCCCGCCGCCACCTGCCTGGCGCCGCACTGCAGGAAGTCCTGCTCGCTCACGCCGGCGCCGGAGTCCGGCTTCTTCAACACGCTGAAGATGGTGCCGATGCTCACGTTCACGTCGATGTTGGACGAGCCGTCGAGCGGGTCGAACAGCAGCAGGTATTCGCCTTGCGGATAGCGGTTGGGCACCACGTAGATGCCCTCCATCTCCTCGCTCGCCATGGCCGCGAGGTGGCCGCCCCATTCGTTGGCGTCGATCAGCACCTCGTTGGCGATGATGTCCAGCTGCTTCTGCACCTCGCCCTGCACGTTCTCGCTGCCGGCGGTGCCCAGCACGCCGCCGAGCGCGCCCTTGTTCACCGAAATCGAGATGCGCTTGCAGGCGCGCGCCACCACTTCGATCAGCAGGCGCAGCTGCGCGGGGATGTGCCCGTCGACGCGCTGCTTCTCGACGAGGTACCGGGTCAGGGATGTGGTGCTCATTCGTTCACTCCGCCAGCGCACGCGAAACGACTTCGCGCACGTCGTTGCTCAGGTCACTTTTCGCCGCCACGCGCCCGATCGCCTCGCGCGCGGCGCTGCGCAGCGGCTCCGCCAGCTTTTTCCAGCGGTCCAGGGCACGGGCCAGGCGTGCAGCCACCTGCGGGTTGATCGCATCGAGCTCGATGACGCGCTCGCTCCAGAACACGTAGCCGGCCGCGTCGGGGCGGTGGAAGCCGCCCGGGTTGGCGCTGCAGTAGCTGAAGATCACGCTGCGCGCGCGGTTCGGGTTGCGGATGTTGAAGTCCGCGTGCTGCATCAGCTGCTTGACCGTGGGCAGCACGTTGCCGCCCCGGTCCGGCGCCCCGGCCTGCAGCGCGAACCACTTGTCCAGCACCAGCGGCTCGTGCTTGAACATGCCGTGGAAACGTTGCAGCGCCTCGGCCGCCAGCGGGTGGCCGGAGATCACCAGCGCCGCCAGCGCGTTGAAGCGGTCCGTCATGTTGGACGCATCCTTGAAGCGCTGGTAGGCCTTGCCGGGCCACACCGTGTCGCGCGAGGAGCGTGCGGCCAGGCACAGGTTCGTCAGCGCCATGCCGGCCAGGGCGCGGCGACCGCTAGACACGGGGTCCGGGCTGTACGCGCCGCCATCCTGGTTCGCTTCGTAGGCCCACTCCCAGTCGGAGGCAAGCGCCTGCGCGAGCTGCTCGCGCATGGCTTCGCGCACCGCGTGGATGCGCTGCGGGTCGACCACGTCCAGCTGTTCGGCGATGAAGGTCTCGGCCGGCAGCGTCAGCACGAGTTCCTTGAAGGCCGCGTCGAGCTTCGGATGCCGCAGCACGGTGCGCATCGCTTCCACGTAAGGCGCGTCCAGTTCCACCGGCGTCTGGGCGCGGATGAAGGTCAGCGCGCGGCCGGTCGCCAGGCGTTGCGCCGCTTCCCAGCGGTTGAAGGGATCGGTGTCGTGCGCCAGCAGCGCCAGCAGTTGCTGGTCGCTGTAGTCGTACTCCAGGATCACGGGCGCGCTGAAGCCGCGCAGCAGCGAGGGCACCGGCTCCGCCGAGTAGCCGGGGAAGGTGAGCGTCTCGCTCGCCTGCGTCAGCACGTGCATGCCGCTCGTGAGTTCACTGCCCTGCGCATCGAGCAGGCCGAGCGCGACCGGGATCACGAAAGGCTGCTTGTCCGGCTGGCCGGGCGTGGCCTGGCAGCTCTGCGTGAGCTGCAGCGTGTAGATGCCGGAGACGGCGTCGAAGTGGGTCGTGGCGCGCACGCGCGGCGTGCCGGCCTGGCTGTACCAGCGCTTGAACTGGTCCAGGCGCTGGGCGAGTTGCGACTCGGGATTGGCATCGGCGATCGCCTGCGCGAAATCGTCGCAAGTGACCGCGTGGCCGTCATGCCGCTCGAAGTACAGCTTCAGGCCCTTGGTAAAGCCTTCGCGGCCCACCAGCGTCTGCATCATGCGCACGACCTCGGCACCCTTCTCGTAGATGGTGACCGTGTAGAAGTTGTTGATCTCCAGGTACTGGTCCGGGCGCACCGGATGCGCCATCGGGCCCGCATCCTCGGGGAACTGCGCGGTGCGCAGCACGCGCACGTCCTCGATGCGCTTGACGGCGCGCGCGGACGGATCGCCGGCGAGGTCCTGGCTGAACTCCTGGTCGCGGAACACCGTCAGGCCTTCCTTCAGCGACAGCTGGAACCAGTCGCGGCAGGTGACGCGGTTGCCGGTCCAGTTGTGGAAGTACTCGTGGCCGACCACCGACTCGATGTTCGCGTAGTCGGTGTCCGTGGCCGTGGCCTGGTTGGCCAGGACGTACTTCGTGTTGAAGATGTTCAGGCCCTTGTTCTCCATCGCGCCCATGTTGAAGTCGCTGGTGGCGACGATCATGAAGCGCTCCAGGTCCAGCGGCAGGCCGAAGCGCGCCTCGTCCCAGGCGACGGAAGCCATCAGCGAATTCATCGCGTGCTCGGTCTTGTCCAGGTCGCCGGCGCGCACGTACACCTCCAGCAGGTGCTCCTTGCCGTTGCGCGCGGTGATGCGCTGCTGGCGGCACACCAGCTGGCCGGCGACGAGCGCGAACAGGTACGACGGCTTGCGGAACGGGTCCACCCACTTGGCGAAGTGGCGGCCGTCCTCCAGCTCGCCCTGGTCCACCAGGTTGCCGTTGGACAGCAGCACGGGGTACCGGCGCTTGTCCGCACGCAGGGTCACCGTGTAGCTGGCCATCACGTCGGGCCGGTCCAGGAAGTAGGTGATGCGCCGGAAGCCCTCGGCCTCGCACTGCGTGAAGAAGCTGTCGTTGCTGACGTACAGCCCCATCAGCTTGGTGTTCTTGACCGGTGCGCAGGTGGTGAAGATCTCCAGCTCGAAGGGATCGTTGCCCTCCGGC
>DATAGN010000330.1:0-2552 GCA_036263715.1 Ramlibacter sp. | reverse complement strand
CCGGTGACGTCGTGCTGGCAGGCCAGACCTTCGGCCGCGTGCGCGCCATGCTGGACGAGAACGGCAAGAGCATCAAGACTGCGGGTCCCTCGATCCCGGTGGAGATCCAGGGCCTGACCGAAGTGCCGCAGGCGGGCGACGAGTTCATGGTGATGACGGACGAGCGCCGTGCGCGCGAGATCGCCACCTACCGTGCCGGCAAGTTCCGCAACACCAAGCTTGCGAAGCAGCAGGCCGCCAAGCTGGAGAACATGTTCGCGGACATGACGGCGGGCGCGGTCAAGACGGTGCCGATCATCATCAAGGCCGACGTGCAGGGTTCGCAGGAAGCGCTGGCGCAGTCGCTGCTGAAGCTCTCGAACGAGGAAGTGAAGGTGCAGATGGTGTACGCCGGCGTCGGCGGCATCAGCGAGTCGGACGTCAACCTGGCGATCGCCTCCAAGGCGCTGATCATCGGCTTCAACGTGCGCGCCGACTCCGGTGCGCGCAAGGCGGCCGAGGGCAACGGCATCGACATCCGCTACTACAACATCATCTACGACGCGGTGGATGAACTGAAGGCGGCGATGTCGGGCATGCTGGCCCCCGAGAAGCGCGAAGAGGTCATCGGCTCGGCCGAGATCCGCACCGTTTTCGTGGCGTCGAAGATCGGCACGGTGGCGGGTTGCATGGTCACCTCCGGCATGGTCACGCGCAGCGCGCATTTCCGCCTGCTGCGCCAGAACGTGGTGATCTACACCGGCGAGCTCGAGTCGCTCAAGCGGGTGAAGGACGACGTGCGCGAGGTCAAGGAAGGCTTCGAGTGCGGTATCAAGCTGAAGAACTACAACGACATCAAGGAAGGCGACCAGCTCGAGTTCTTCGAAGTCAAGGAGATCGCGCGGACGTTATAAAAAGGACCTGCTGCTCGTAGAGGTGAACGCAGAGGACGCAAAGGTTACGCAGAGGACGCAAAAGGAATACCTTTTGGATGTTTTCTCTGCGCACTCTGCGTAACCTCTGCGCACTCTGCGTTCACGGACCGCTGCGCGCCACCACCCATGCCGAAGAAGCAGACCAAACCCAACCGCGGCTTCCAGGTCGCCGACCAGATCCAGCGCGATCTGTCGGAGCTGATCGCGCGCGAGTTGAAGGACCCGCGGGTGGGCATGGTCACGATCAACGCCGTGGAAGTCACGCCGGACTACGCGCACGCCAAGGTGTTCTTCAGCATCCTGGTGGGCGACCCCGAACAGACGACGGAGGCCTTGAACCAGGCCGCCGGCTTCCTGCGCAACCACCTGTTCAAGCGCCTGCACATCCACACGGTGCCGACGCTGCACTTCCAGTTCGACCGCACCACCGAGCGCGCGGCCGACATGAACGCCCTGATCGCGAAGGCGGTCTCCTCCCGTTCCAAGGAGGAGTAGCCCGTGAACGCGCCACGCACCAGGGTGCAGCGGCGCCCTGTGCATGGGGTGTTGCTGCTCGATAAACCGCTGGGCTTGTCCAGCAACGATGCACTGCAGAAGGCCAAGTGGCTGCTGCGGGCGGAAAAGGCCGGCCATACCGGCACGCTCGACCCGCGTGCCACCGGCGTGCTGCCGCTGTGCTTCGGCGCAGCAACCAAGTTCAGCCAGCTGCACCTGGAGGCCGACAAGACCTACGAAGCCGTCGCCCAGCTGGGCGTGCGTACCTCCACCGGCGACGCCGAAGGCGAGGTGACCGGGCGCGCAGAGGTGCCGGGTATCACGCCGGAGCGGCTGGCCGAAGTGCAAGCGCGGTTCACCGGCGCGATCACGCAGGTGCCGCCGATGCACAGCGCCTTGAAGCGCGACGGCAAGGCCTTGTACGAATATGCCCGGGCCGGCATCGAGCTCGAACGCGAGGCGCGGGACCTGACGGTGTTCGAGCTGGAGCTGGAGCTCCTGGAACCGGCGGTCCTCAAGATCGTCGCCAAGG
This sequence comes from Ramlibacter sp., assembly GCA_036263715.1. Taxonomy (GTDB): domain Bacteria; phylum Pseudomonadota; class Gammaproteobacteria; order Burkholderiales; family Burkholderiaceae_C; genus Ramlibacter. The sequence goes on along the minus strand of DATAGN010000330.1, from coordinate 611 downwards.
TCAGCAAGGGCACCTACATCCGCACGCTCGGCGAAGACATCGGCCTGGCACTCGGTTGCGGAGCGCACCTCTTGTCGCTGCGCAGAATTGCCACGGGCCCGTTCGATCTTTCGCATTGCCTGACGCTCGGGGAACTCGAAGCGCTGGATGAATCAGACAGACAGGCGCGCCTGTTGCCGGTGGAATGTCTTCTGCCGGCGCATGTGCGCGTCACGCTCGAACCGGCAGAGGCAGGCCGATTCCTGAGCGGAATGCGCCGCCGAGGGGGCTGGCGCGATGCACAACAAGTCGCTGTCTTCGGGGAGGCGCCGCCAGCGCTCCTCGGAACCGCTCATGTCAAGGCAGGGGAACTCATTCCCTCGCGCCTGCTGAGCCCCTTAGAAATCCAACAAATCCTCGGGCAGGCCGAGCCGCAAACCGTATGACCACGCAAATCCGCAACATCGCCATCATCGCCCACGTCGACCACGGCAAGACCACCATGGTGGACCAGCTGCTGCGCCAGTCGGGCACCTTCGCCGAACACGAGAAGGTGGTGGACACCGTGATGGACAACAACGCGATCGAGCGCGAGCGCGGCATCACCATCCTGGCCAAGAACTGTGCCGTCA
>DATAGN010000329.1:0-5751 GCA_036263715.1 Ramlibacter sp. | reverse complement strand
GCCCGCCGACTTCACGTCCAGCGCCAGTGGCAGTCCGGCGGCATCCAGCGTCGCCCGCAGGCGCGCGACCTGCATCGGCCGATAGAAGTCGTGCTGCAGGTCTTCTTCGCGCGACCAGATCAGCTGCACGGGCACCCCGGGCATGTCCATCGCGACGCGCACTGCATACGCGACGTAGTCGGTCTCCAGCCGCCGGCCGAACCCACCGCCGAGGAGGGTGACGTGCAGGTCCACCTTGTCCTCGTCGACGCCGGCCACGCGCGCCGCCGCCGTCCGGCAGGCCTGCGGCACCTGCGTGGGCGCCCAGACCTCCACGCGATCCGCGAGAACGCGCGCCGTCGCGTTCATCGGCTCCAGCGCCGCATGCGCCAGGAACGGCCCGCTGTACCAGGCTTCGATCGTGCGCGCACCAGGCGCCTCCTGTGCAGCCTCCACGCGGCCGCGCTGGTAGAAGACGTAGCCATCGCGGTCCCTGACTGCCTGCTCCAGGTCACTCGCAATCGTTCGCGAGTCCGCGGCACCGGCCACGGGCGCACGCCAGTCCACCTGCACCGCATTCGCTGCCTGCTGCGCCTGCCAGTAGGAGCGCGCGACGACGGCAAACCCGGCACTGCTGCCGGCCAGGGCCCTCAGCATCACGATCCGTTCGACGCCCGGCATCGCCAGCGCCGCGGCTGCATCCACGCGTCCCGGTGCGCCCCCGAAAGCCGGCGACAGCCGCAGCGCGGCATACCGCATTCCCGGCAGGCGGACATCGATGCCGAAACGCGCGCTGCCATTCACCTTGGCCGGCACATCCAGCCGTGCCACAGGCTGGCCGATCACCCGCCAGGCCTTGCGATCCTTCAGCCGCACGTTGCCCGGCGGCGTTGCGGCGGCAATGCGCGCCAGTTCGCCATAGCCCGCGCTGCGCCCGGACGCATGCGACACGACGCCCGCTTCGACCTGCATTTCCTCCGCCGGCAGCTTCCACTGCAGCGAAGCCGCGCCAACCAGGGAGGCTCGCGCGGTCGCAGCAGCGCCACGCACCACCTCCCACGCGTCGGAAACGCTCGAGGATCCACCGGTGGCATTGATCCCGAGTTCGCGCCCCACCTTGCCGATCAGCCAGCGGCCTGCCTTCACGCGCCCGAAGCCGTCTTCGCGCGCGTCCTCCAGGGGATGCAGCGGCAGGAAGTTCGTCTCCAGCATCGCCACGTTGCCGTAGATCGCATCCCAGCCCGCCTGTTCGATGCGCACGGCGGCCACCGGCACGTCGAGCTCCTCCGCCGCCAGCTGCGGCAAGGCGGTGTACACGCCCTGCCCCATTTCGCTGCGCGGCATGGCCAGCACGACGCCGCCGTCCGGAAGGATCTTGATCCAGCCGTTGAGCGCAATGTCGCCTTCGCCGGCGGCCATGAAGGAGCCAAGGCCCAGGCGCGAGCGCTGCGGCAGCACGGCCCAGCCCACCAGCAGGGCGCCGGCGCCCACGGTGGTTCCCAGCAGGAGCGCGCGTCGCTTCACGTCTTGACGCCGGCCGCGCGCTTGATCGCCGCCCGCACGCGCTGATAGGTCCCGCAGCGGCAGAGATTGGTGATCGCCTCGTCGATGTCGGCGTCGGTGGGCTTCGGCTTCTTCTCGATCAGCGCTGCTGCGGCCATGAGCATGCCACTCTGGCAATAGCCGCATTGCGGCACCTGCTCGGCGATCCAGGCGGCCTGCAAGGGATGCACTCGCCCGCCCGTGGCGAGCCCCTCGATGGTCTGGATCGCCTTGCCCGCGACGGAGCCGACCGGCGTCACGCAGGAGCGCACGGCCTGCCCGTCGATGCGCACGGTGCAGGCGCCGCAGGCAGCGACGCCGCAGCCGAACTTAGTGCCGGTCATCTCCAGCAGGTCCCGCAGCACCCACAGAAGAGGCATCGCGGGATCGGCCTGCACCTGCAGGCGCGCGCCATTCACGTTCAGGTCCACGAAACCCCTCCCTCCGACTGCGGTCACTATAGCCAAGCGTGCACGCCGGGCGTTGCCGTTCGGGCCCCGCGCGCGACCGGTGATACGCTCCACGGCTTTTGCGCTCCGCACCATGGCTCTCATCACGCTCGCCGACGCCCACCTCGCCTTCGGGCACGTTGCGCTGCTGGACCACGCGGACTTCTCGCTCGAAAACGGCGAACGGGTCGGCCTCATCGGCCGCAACGGCGCCGGCAAGTCTTCGATGCTGCGCATCCTGGGCGGCATGGAGCGGCCGGACGACGGCGAAGTGCAGCGCCAGCAGGGCCTGCATACCGCTTTCGTCGCACAGGAGCCGGTGCTGGCCGAAGACGCGACCGTGTTCGATTCCGTGCAGGCCGGACTGGCCGACGTGATCGCGCTGATCGACGACTACACGCACGGGCGTGGCGACCTCGACGCGCTGCAAGGCCGCATCGAGGCGCACGACGGCTGGAACTGGCAGCAGCGCGTGGACGAGACGCTGCAACGCCTGCGCCTGGACCCCGAAGCGCGCATCGGCTCGCTGTCGGGCGGCAACCGCAAGCGCGTGGCGCTCGCGCAGGCGCTGGTGCGCAAGCCCGACGTGCTGCTGCTCGACGAGCCCACCAACCACCTGGACCTCGACTCCATCGAGTGGCTCGAAAACCTGCTGCTGGATTTTCGCGGCAGCGTCGTCCTCATCACGCACGACCGCGCCTTCCTGGATCGCGTGGCAACGCGCATCGTCGAACTCGATCGCGGCCGGCTGCTCTCCTACCCGGGCAACTTCACGCAGTACCAGCTGCTCAAGCAGGAGCAACTCGCGCAGGAAGCCGTGATCAATGCCAAGGCCGACAAGCTGCTGGCGCAGGAAGAGGTGTGGGTGCGCAAGGGCGTCGAGGCGCGCCGCACGCGCGCGCAGGGGCGCATCACCCGCCTCGAACAGCTGCGCACCCGCCGCGCGGCACGGCGCGACGCACTCGGCCGCGTCAGCATGGAAGTCGCGACCGGCCAGCCCACCGGCAAGATCGTCGCGGAGCTGACCGACGTGTCGAAGTCCTTTGGCGACAAGAACGTGGTGCGCGACTTCACGGCCACCATCCTGCGCGGCGACAAGGTCGGCCTGGTGGGCCCCAATGGCGCGGGCAAGACCACCTTGCTCAAGATGATCCTGGGAGAGCTGGCGCCCGACCGCGGCAAGGTGCGCTCCGGCAGCAATCTGCAGGTCGCCTACTTCGACCAGATGCGAACGGCCCTGGACCCGAACGCGACGCTGGAGGACTTCATCAGCCCGGGCAGCGAATGGATCGAGATCGGCAAGCAGCGCAAGCACGTCAAGAGCTACCTGGGCGACTTCCTCTTCTCACCGGCGCGCGCATCGTCTCCGGTCCGCTCGCTCTCCGGTGGCGAGCGCAACCGCCTCCTGCTCGCGCGCCTGTTCGCGCGGCCTGCCAACGTGCTCGTGCTGGACGAACCGACCAACGACCTCGACATCGACACGCTCGAACTGCTGGAGGAACTGCTGCAGGACTACGAAGGCACCGTCTTCCTCGTGAGCCACGACCGGGCGTTCCTCGACAACGTGGTGACGAGCACCATCGCCTTCGAAGGCGAAGGACGCTGGCGCGAATACGAGGGTGGGGTGCAGGACTGGCTCACGCAGTCGAAGCGCGCACGCGCCTGGAATGAGGCGGGCGCGACGGCGAGCCCCGCACCGGCGCCGGTGGCCGACAAGTCCGCGCCAGCCGCAGCGCCGGTCCCACCGAAGCGCAAGCTCGGCTACAAGGACCAGCGCGAGCTCGAGGCACTGCCAGCCCTCATCGAGCAACTCGAAAGCGAACAGAAGTCCATCCAGGCGGAACTCGCGGACGGCCTCGTGTATGCCAGGGACCCCGGCCGTGCGCAGCAGCTCGCCGTGCGCAGCGAGAAGATCGAGGAAGAGCTCATGAACGCGCTCGAGCGCTGGGAGTCGCTGAGTCAGCTGTAGGCCGTCACCGGCAGGCAAAGCCGCTTACCGCTGACCTTGCCCGCGACCCGCGGAACGGAAGCCGTCGCTACAGTCGCGAGACCCATGCGACTGACTCTTCCATGAACCTCCTTTCCGGATTCCCCGCGGCCTGGCCGCGCGTGCTGCGTTACTGCGCGATCGCCGTCCTCCTCGGCTGGGCCTCCGGGTGTGCGAGCGTGCCGGCGAACGTGGGACGCTCCGCCTCGACGGCCTTCGCCCAACCCGAGCAGACGCCGCTCGGGCAACTGGCGCAAGCGCGGCGCACGCAGGCCGGCGCCCGCAGCGACTCCGGCTTCCACCTGCTCGGCGGCGTGGAGGAAGCGCTGACCAGCCGCCTCGCCCTCGTCGACAGCGCCCAGCGCGCGCTCGATCTGCAGTACTACGCGATCCACGCGGATGCGAGCACCGAGGTGATCCTGCAGCGCGTGCGCGAAGCCGCGCGGCGCGGCGTGCGCGTGCGCATCCTGCTGGACGACTTCAATTCGGTGGGCGAGGACGCGCAGGTGCTGCGCCTGGCCTTCGAGCCCAACGTGCAGATGCGCATGTTCAATCCGCTGCCCGGCTCGCGCAACAGCATGCTGGGCCGCATCGTGAGCTCGCTGCATGACGTCGAGCGCATGCAGAAGCGCATGCACAACAAGCTGTTCCTCGCCGACAACGCCTGGGGCATCACCGGCGGCCGCAACCTCGGCGACCGCTACTTCGGCGGCGGCGACAAGCAGAACTTCGTCGACCTCGATGTCCTCGCCGCCGGCCGCATCGTGCGCGACATGTCGGCGAGCTTCGACCGCTACTGGAACGACGAGCTCGCCTATCCGGTGCAGACCCTGCTGAAGGCCGAGGACCTGGAGAACTTGCGCAAGCCCCAGCAGCCGGCGCCCTCGCCGGGCCTGATCACTGCGCCCCCGGCCAAGCCGGTGCTGCCGGTCACCGCCTCACCGACGGTGCTGCCCTCCGTCACGCCGGGTGAAGCGGCGCAGGCCGACCGTGCGTCCATGGACCTGCGCACGGTGCCCCTCGTCTGGGCCCCTTCGACGCTGCTCGTGGACAAGCCGGGCAAGGTCGGGCCGGGCGACGACGAGGTGAATGCCGGCGACACCCTCATCGACGGCCTGCTGGCCCTCATGCAGCAGGCGCAGCGCGACGTGCTGATCATCACCCCCTACTTCGTGCCGGGGGCGCGGATGATGGGCGTGTACGAGCAGTTGCGCAAGCGAGGCGTACGCATCCGCGTGCTGACGAACTCGCTGGCGTCCAACGACGCGGTGGCGGCGCATGCCGGCTACGCGCGTTACCGCGAGGCGCTGCTGGCCCTCGGGGTGGAGCTCCACGAGATGCGCTCCGATCCCGCCAGCGCCGGCGACCTCGCCGGCTCCAGCGGCAAGCGCAACAGGGACCACGGCTCCTGGTTCGGCGGCGCCGGCGGCTCCAAGGGCGACACCGGCTCGCGCGCCAGCTTGCACTCCAAGGCCGTGATCATCGACCAGAACCTGTCGGTGCTCGGCTCGATGAACCTGGACCTGCGTTCGCAGCTGAAGAACAGCGAAGTGGCCCTGGTGGTCCGCAGCCCGGCGCTCGCGCAGCAGTCGATCCGTCACATCGAGAACACCATGGCCACCGCCGCGTACCGGCTGGAGCGGCGCGATGGCCGCTACGTGTGGCGGGCGCCCCCCGGCGCCGGCTTCGGCGACGAGACCAGCGAGCCCGGCGCGAGCGCCCGGCTGAAGATCCTGGTGCGCGTCATCGGCCCCTTCGCCCCCGACGAGATGCTTTGACTCTCGCGTAGGTCGA
>DATAGN010000328.1:0-3899 GCA_036263715.1 Ramlibacter sp. | reverse complement strand
CATCCTGCTCGAACTGGTCCAGTGCCTCCAGCACCCACTGCAGGCTGGCACCGCCATCGAGCTGCGGATTCGGCAGCAGGGCCGCGGTCACGTGGAACTTGAGGGTCACCGCCGCCGGCAGCGCGTCCACCTGCCGCAAGCCGCTGGCCACCACCTGCTGCGCGCGCGAGGTCAGCATCTCGGGCGTGAGCGGCGACTCCAGCAGCACCGCGAACTCGCGCTCGCCCACGCGCGCCGCCATGTCGTAGCCGACGACCACGCGGCGCAGGTGCGAGGCCGCCACGACCAGCAGCTTGTCCACCACCTCGCGCCCGAACTCCTCCGACAGCGCATCGAGGTTGGCGATGCGCACGCCCAGCAGGCCGCAATGCTCCTTGTGCGCGCGCGCATGCGCGAGGCTCGCATCGAGCCGCTCCACCAGCGCCTGCCGGTGCGGCAGGCCGGTGAGCGCGTCGGTGCGTGACAGCGCGCCGGCGCGCAGCTCCGCCTCGCGCCGCTCCATCAGCCGCAGGTTGAGCGCGTAATAGAGCAGCGGCAATTCCAGGGCGACGCCGATGAAGAGGCCGAAGCGCGTGAGCACGCTGCCGGGGATCAGGCCGAAGCTGCGCGCCAGCGGGAACAGGGCGAACAGCACGGCCGGCAGGAAGGCCAGCGCGATCAGGCGCACCTGGTTGTCACGCCGCTCGAGCGCGGCCCACAGCAGCATGCTGACCAGCGCGATCAGGGCCACGCCGGTGAGCGACAGCACCAGCGTGTTGCTGGAGCGGCCGGCGATGACCACGTGCACGGCAACGGCGGCCAGCAGCGCGGCGATCAGGCCCCACACGCCCAGGTCGAGCGCGCGCGACAGGCGTGCCGGCTCCGTCAGCACCTTCACGAACCACAGGGCGGCGGCGACGGCAGCGCCCGGCCACAGGTGCAGCACCGTGTCGTTCCAGACCTGCGCGTCCTGCCACAGGTGCTGCGCACCCAGCCCGGCGCGGCCGAACATGCCGCCGGCCAGCAGCAGGATGTACAGGGCGAAGGCCAGGAAGGCGCGATCGCGGAAGGCCAGCCCGTTGGCCAGCGAGGCCAGTGCGATCAGGCCCGCCAGCCCGAAGAAGGCGCCCAGGGCGAACTGTTCGCGCTCCCGGCTGTCCTGCAGTTCGCCTTCGCGAAAGAGGATCAGCGGCGCGACGAATTCCGACTGTTCGTCTTCCACCCGCATCCAGTAGCGCACGGACCGCGTGGCGTCCGGCGCCAGGGCAAAGGTCGGAAGGCGGCCGGGCACGGGCCAGCGCGACACCGCCGCACCGGTGCCGGCTTCCTGCACCACCCACGCGCCCTGCGCGTTGCGGTAATACAGCTGCACGTTGTGGTGGATCGCGGTGCCGAGTTCCAGGTACCACTGCTGCCCCGACGGCACACTGGCTTCGAACTGCACCCAGAGCGCACCGCCGTCGGGCCAGTTCTGCTGGTCGCGCCGCCGTGGCCGCCAAGGCAGTTCGGCAGCGGCAGCCTCGACGCGGTCCACGGATTCGGTGCCGTGCGGATCGACCCAGTAGAGGGCCTCGGCGCCGAGAATCCTGGTGCCGGCATCGCCGAGACGCATCGGCGCGGGCGTGCGGGGGGCGGTCTCCGGAGCAGCATGCGCCATGCCGGTGCCGGCCAGGGAGGCGCACCACAGCAGAAACGCGCCCACGGCGCGCAGCAAGCTCCTCCTCATGCGTGGCATTGTTGCAGCGGCACGGCCGAGCTGCCACGGTTTGGTGCGGGATGCCGCTTTCCTTACGCGCCGATACAACAAAAAAAGCCCGGCGGGGCCGGGCTTTTCCTGGGTGGCGCGGGATCAGGCGTAAGCGGCCAGCGCCTTCTTCATCTTCTTCATGGCCGCCACTTCGATCTGGCGGATGCGCTCGGCGGACACCCCGTATTCGGCCGCGAGTTCGTGCAGCGTCATGCCGCCGGAGCCGTCGTCGTTGACCTTCAGCCAGCGCTCTTCGACGATGCGCCGGCTGCGCGGGTCCAGCTGCTCCAGCGCTTCCTGGATGCCGGTGGACGCCATCGCGTCACGCTCGCGGCTTTCCAGTTCCGCGGTGGGCTCGTGGGACGCATCGGCCAGGTAGGCGATCGGGCCATAGGTTTCCTCGCCGTCGTCCGCGGGGGCGGGATCCAGCACCACGTCGCCGCCCGACATGCGGGTCTCCATCTCGATGACTTCCTCGCGCTTGACGTTCAGCTCGCGCGCCATCACCTCGATCTGCGCGTCGGTCAGCGTGTCGCGGTGGGTCTGCGCATCCTCTTCGTCCTTGAAGCCCTGCTTCATGGAACGCAGGTTGAAGAACAGCTTGCGCTGCGCCTTGGTCGTGGCGACCTTGACCATGCGCCAGTTCTTCAGGATGTACTCGTGGATCTCCGCCTTGATCCAGTGCAGCGCGTAGCTGACCAGGCGCACGCCCTGGTCCGGGTCGAAGCGCTTCACCGCCTTCATCAGGCCGATGTTGCCTTCCTGGATCAGGTCGCCGTGCGGCAGGCCGTAGCCAAGGTACTTGCGCGAGACGGACACCACCAGGCGCAGGTGCGACAGCACCAGCTTCCCCGCGGCCTCCAGGTCGTTCTGCTCCTTGAACTTCCGCGCGAACTCTTTTTCTTCCTCCGCCGTCAGCATCGGCAGCCGGTTGACCGCCGAGATGTATGCATCCAGGTTGCCCAGCGACGGAACGACGGCCCAGGGGTTGGCAACCGCCAACGCCGTGGTACCCGAGGCTCCAAGTGATGAGGACATTGCCGGAAACTCCTTCTGCTCGTTGAAATATTAGCACTCTGTTAGACAGACTGCTAAGCAGGGGGTTCCGTAGGCAGGCAAGCCGACCGGCAGTCGGAAGGCGACTGCCTGGGGACGAGGGCCATCCCAGGAGGCGCCGCCAAGAACCAGCGGATGCCGAGCACAGGAACAGCTTGCTCCCGAAGTAGATAAGGCTCCGCCACGTGTTTGCAAGAGGGTGCCTCGTGAGTACGTGCTCACCTGTGCCGTCGCACAATCGCGGCATGGATGAAGAACGGACGATCAGCGCAATCACGACCACGGTGGGCTCCCTGGCGGACGCGCAGAAGCTGGCCCGCGCCCTGCTGGAGCGGCGCGTCGCCGCCTGCGTGCAGGTGGAGGAGGGCCTGACTTCCTTCTACCGGTGGCAGGGCCGACAGTGCGAGGAGGCGGAGGTGCGGCTGACGATCAAGACCTTGCCGGATCGCGAGGCGGGGGTGCTCACCCTGTTCCAGGAGCAGCATCCGTACGAGGTGCCGCAGTTCGCCGCCGTGCGGATGCAGGCGACCGAGGCTTATCACCTCTGGGTGCGTGGGGAAGTTTCGTAGGACCTGGGGAGTGTCGGGGTTCGCCTTCGGGCTCACCCCGACCTACAGGGATCCCGCAAGTCGAGTAGGTCGGCGGTGAGCGCGCGCAGCGCCGAACCCCGACACTGCTCCGTAGGTTGGGTTGGCCGCCAGGCCACCCCAACGCTCACGCCAACAACGCCAGCGCAAACTCCCTCGCACTGAAGGTCTCGAGATCCTCGAGCTTCTCCCCCACGCCGATGAAATACACCGGCACCGGCTTCTCCTTCGCGATGGCCGCCAGCACGCCGCCCTTGGCAGTGCCATCGAGCTTGGTGACGACCAGCCCCGTGAGCTGAAGCGCCGCATCGAAGGCCTTGACCTGCTGCAACGCGTTCTGGCCCGTGTTGCCGTCGATCACCAGCAGCACCTCGTGCGGCGCCGACGGATCGGCCTTGTTCACCACGCGGCGGATCTTCCTGAGCTCCTCCATCAGGTGCAGCTGCGTCGGCAGCCGGCCGGCCGTGTCGACGATCACCACGTCCTTGCGCCGCGCCTTGCCGGCGCTCACCGCGTCGAAGCTCACCGCC
>DATAGN010000327.1:0-6935 GCA_036263715.1 Ramlibacter sp. | reverse complement strand
GCGCGTTGGGATCGCCCTTGCTGCCGTTGACGAACTGCGCCAGGCCCAGCGCGCCGGCGGCGCCGCCCTTGTTGTCGTAGGTGACGCTGTCGGCCACCTTGGCGTCCTGCAGCGCCTTGCCCAGCGCGCGGCCGGTGGTGTCCCAGCCGCCGCCCGGGTTGGCGGGGATCATCATCTTTACGTTGGCGGCGGCACGCGCCGACAGCGGCAGCGCGCCGGCGGCGGCCAGGGCCGCCAGGCTCTTCAGGAATTCATCGCGACGCATGGTGTTTGTGTCTCCTGGTTGGGAACCCCGCGATGGTGGCGCTGCTGGCTGTCATTCGGCTGTCCGGCGCCTAGGGGAAAACGCGCATGATGCGGTCGTTTATCGTCCCGGCATGAAGCTCCTTCTGGTCGAGGACGACCCGTCGATGCAGACCACGCTCAGGCGCACCCTGCAGAACCGCGGCATGGACGTCGAGGTCTGCAGCGACGGCCCGCAGGCGCTGGAGCGCTGGAAGCACGCACCGCCCGATGTGGTGCTGCTCGACCTGACCCTGCCCGGCATGGACGGCCTCCTGGTGCTGGAGCACGCGCGGGCCAGCGGCCTCGCGACGCCGGTCCTGATCCTCACCGCCCGGGGCACCGTCGGCGACCGCATCATCGGCCTGAACACGGGTGCCGACGACTACCTGCCCAAGCCTTTCGACCTGGACGAGCTCGAGGCACGCCTGCGCGCGCTGTTGCGCCGCCGCTCGCCCGAGCGCGCCGGCGGCGAGGGAATCGGCGGGCTCGTCTGGGACCGGCAAAGCGGCGCCGTCCACTGGCGCGACGCGATCCTGGAGCTCGCGCCGCGCGAGGCCGCCCTGCTGCAGGCGCTGCTGGCACGCCCCGGCCACGCCGTGCCCAAGGAGCGCCTGTTCGAACTCGTCTTTCCCGGCGAGACCGAGGTGCACTACGAAGCGATCGAGGTGGTCGTCTACCGGCTGCGCAAGAAGCTGGCGCCCACGGGCGTGAAGCTGGTGACGCTGCGCGGCTTGGGCTACCTGCTCAAAGCGGGCGAATGAAACTCGGGTCCCTGTCGCTGCGGAGCTACCTGCTGGCCGGCATCCTGGTGCCGATCGGCATCTTCATCGCGGTGAACTCGGTGACGCTGTACCGGCAGGCGCTGCAGGCAGTCAACACGGCCTATGACCGCACGCTGCTCGCCTCGGCCAAGTCGATCGGCGAGCAGCTGGAAGTGCGCGGCTACGACGGCGACGCGGTGCTGCGCGCAACGGTTCCCTACTCGGCGCTGGAAGCGTTCGAGGCCGACGTGCAGACGCGCATGTACTACCGCGTCTCCGACCAGCGCGGCCGCCTGGTGTCCGGCTTCGACGACCTGCCCTTCTGGCGCGGGAGCATTCCGATGCAGCCGCCGTATGCGGCGCTCGTGGATTTCTACGACACGGATTACCGCGACCGGCCCGTGCGCGTGGCCGTGCTGCTGCAGCCCGTGGCCAGCTCCGGCGGTCGCGGCATGGCCGTCATCCAGGTCGCCGAAACACTGGAGCTGCGCCGGCGCCTCACGCGCAGCATCCTGGTGGACTTCCTGTGGCAGCAGGCCCTGCTCGTCGCCGTGATCACCCTGGTGGTGATCCTGGTCGTGCAGCGGGGTACGCGGCCGGTGCGGCGCCTGAGCGACCAGCTGCAGGCACGCCCCGAAGGCGACCTGACGCCCTTGCCCGCGGTCGGCGCGCCACGGGAGCTGCTGCCGCTGGTGGATGCCACCAACCAGGTGATGGGGCGCCTGGCGCACCTGCTGGAGAACCAGAAGCGCTTCGTGCGCGACACCTCGCACCAGCTGCGCACCCCGCTGGCGGTGCTGAAGGCGCAGGTGCAGTCCGGGCTGCGCGGCGACGTCGAACCGCGGCAGGCGCTGGAGGAGATCCGCGAGACCACGGAGCGCGCGACCGTGCTGGCCAACCAGATGCTCGCGCTGGCCAAGGTCGAACAGCTCAAGCAGCAGGAGGCCGACACGGTGAGCGACCTGTCCGAGGCGGTGCGCAGGGTGGCCCTCGAGCTGTCGCCGCTGATCGCCGCGCAGGACATCGACTTCGGCATCGCCACCGACGCGGCGCCGGTGCGCGGGCACGAGTGGATGCTGCGCGAGCTCGCGCGCAACCTGCTGCACAACGCGATCCGCCACACGCCCGCCGGCGGGACGCTCGACGTGCGCGTGATCAGCGACGGGCGCACTGCGGCGCTGGTCGTCAGCGACAGCGGCCCCGGCATCCCGGCCGAGCTTCAGCCGCGCCTGTTCCAGCCCTTCTCGGCCGGGGACGTGCGCAGCGGCTCCGGCCTGGGGCTGGCGATCTGCCACGAGATCGCGCAGGCGCTCGGCGGCAGCATCCAGCTGGAAAACCGTGAAAAGGAACGGCGCGTGGCCGGCCTCGACGCCACGGTGCGGCTGCCGCTGGCGCAGAATGAAACCTGATGGATCGCCTTCGCATCGACAAGTGGCTCTGGGCCGCGCGCTTCTACAAGACGCGCAGTCTCGCGACGGATGAGATCGACAAGGGCCGCGTCTCCATCAACGGGGTCGAAGCCAAGCCTGCCCGCGAAGTGAAGACCGGCGACACGGTTGCCATGCGCCGCGAAGGTCTCACGCGCACCGTGCTGGTCAAGGGAGTTTCGGACGTTCGCGGGCCTGCGCCGGTGGCGCAGCAACTCTATGAAGAGACGGCCGAGAGCCTTGCCGAGCGCGAGCGTGCTGCAGTGCAGCGCCGCTATGCCCGCGAGCCGGCGCTGACCATCGAAAACGGGCGCCCGACCAAGCGGGGCCGCCGCGACCTCGACGAGGCGCAGCGTGGCTGGGGCGACCGCTGGAGCGCTTCGGTCGACGACGACGGTTCGCACAAGAAATAGGCGCTGTCGCTCCGCCGGCAACCCCGTCGCCTGTCGGAATCCGCTGACCTCGCGTGACGCACCGCACTGGCACAGCTTGCCCGTGGCCGCGCCCATACTGCTTGCACTGCAGTCACACAGAGCAAGAGCAAAACGCAGTTCGAGAGCAGTACAGGGACAGAAAAAAAATGAGCGACACCAGAACGACATCGATCCTGCAGCGCGTGCCCGCCATCCTGGCGGTCACCGCCAACTCCTACGGGCTGAATTTCCAGCCCGGCGAGTCACGCAAGCCGCAGGCGGCAGGACAGCGTCGCAACGAGCGCAACAAGGCGAGCGACAAGCCCGCCGCGCAGAGATAAAGCAGGACGCGTTCGGGAGAGGAAAAGCCGCCTTCGGGCGGCTTTTTCATTTCGCGCGCTGGGCGCGTTCGCGCGCGCGCCGGACCTGGCGGCTTTCGTTGGCGCGCTTCGCCGCCTCTTCCTTCTCGCGGCGCTTGGCGCGCCACTTGCGCGAGAGGATGCGCGAGAGCGTGAAGGTGACCACGCAGCTGAGCACGAGCAGCAGGGTCGCGGTGAAGTCGTTGGACATCGCGGAACTTTAGCGCATCGCTGCACGCGCACCAGCGCCGCGGTCGCGCCCTGGCCCGGTGACGTCCTCCGCCATTCCCTTCGGCGCACACCCACGGGTCTGCCATGAGGAAAATTGTTCTGGTTCCCAGCATACTGTTGCGCATGCGCGCTGAATGCCGATGGCGATGAGGGATCCCGATTGAACTATCAACAATGGGGTAGCACCCTGCCCGTCGACCACGATGAGAGCGCCGCGGACGCGGTCGTTTCAGGCATCGGGTTCGGTCGCTTCGTTGTGGTCTGGAGTGACAGCGCACGAACCGGGGAGGACAGCACCAGCGGCACTGCTGTTCGCATGAAGGTGTACGACCCTTTCGGGGTGGCTCTCACGCCCATCCCGCTCGTGGTGAACTCGACCGCGAGCGGCAACCAAGCCAGGCCACAGGTGGTTGCGCTCGAGAACGGTGAGTTCGTCGTCGCGTGGGAGGACAGCAGCCACGAACTGGGGAGTGACGCTTCCGGAACGGCCATCCGGGCCCAGCGCTTCGATGCAGGCGGAAACAGGATGGGAACGGAGATCCTGCTGAACTCCACGACGATGGGGGACCAGCTGGGCGTAGCGCTGGCCAGGAACGGTTCCGGCTTTGTCGCTGCGTGGGCCGACAACAGCGGCGAAGCTCCAGTCATCCGGGCGCAGCGGTTCGACTCGGTGATCAACCCGTTGGGATCCGAGTTTCTGGTGGGCAGTTCCGCGAGTGGTATTCAGTCCCCGGTGCAGGCAACGGATACCGATGCGGGGTTCGCCCTGGCATGGCGGCGCGACAACGGAAGCATCCAAGTGCAGACGTTCACCGCCTCGGCCGCCGTCCTGGGGCCCGCCAGCACCATCACTGCCCCGAGTTGGAACTACCTCCTTGACGGTCCACTAGACCTTGCCCGCATCAATCAAGCTGGGGACTTCGTGCTGGAGTACAGGCTGGAGGAAACAGCCCCGATGTGGCCGGGGACCCAGAACGAGAGGTTCTACCTCCTTCCACTCTCCAGCGACGGTCAGCCTCAGGGCGAAATCAGGTCGGTGTACAGCGCGTACCTTTCGAACTTCTGGATCGACGGTGCCTGGCACAACTACGCGACGCCTCGTCTTCAAACGGAAGGTCTAGCGGGTTGGAACACCATCACAGCGGCGGCTGGCGGCGCTTTTTTCGCTGGCGCCGCTGACGCAACCATGCTGCAGGATGGGCGCATGGTGACAGTGAGCGCGTCCGGCGGCGTCGCGTTCACGATGTACGACGGCCGCGGCTCCAACTTCGGCGCCGTGTACGCCACGGGCCCTACGATCCTCGTCGGCGCCGACGCGGGTCCCGACATGAACAACGTGATCACCGGATCCGCGTTCTTCGACACGATGCATGGCCTCGGTGGCAACGACTACCTGTATGGCTATGGAGGCAACGACGCCCTCATGGGCGGCCTGGGCAGCGACGTCCTCCTCGCGGACGACGGCGACGACACGCTCGCCGGCGAAGACGGCGACGACCACTTGTTCGGCGGAATCGGCGCCAACGTGCTGCGCGGCGGAAGTGGTGTCGATGTCCTGATCACCGACGCCCGCGCGGTTGCCGACACCGTCCATGGCGGCGACGGCGGCGACTACATCTATTCGTATGCGGTGCGCGGTACCACGGTTGCGTATGGTGACGCCGGGAACGACATCTTCGTCATGCAGCAGGCGCCTGCGATCGCCCACGGCGGCGATGGGCAGGACTACTTCTACATGGGAATGTCGGCGGACCTGATGATGGGCGGTGAAGGCGTGGACGTGATGCTGGGTGGCGGCGGCGAGGACACCTACGACGGCGGGGCCGGCACGGACTACCTGTTCCTCGGCTCCGGCCGGGACACCCTGGTGGTCAACCTGCAATCCGGGGTCGACGTGGTGAACGACTTCGGGCCCTCGCAGGATGTCCTGCAATTGCAGGGCACCGGCCTCACCAGCTTGTCGCAGCTGCTCGCGGCGACCACCGACTACGGCTCCTATTCGATCATCACGATCGATGCGAACACTGCGGTCTGGCTGATCGGGCTGACGCCCGTCCAATTCAAGGCGGAAAGCTTCCAGTTCTCCTGACGGGCCGACGAGCCGAAGCCAACGGCTCCGACCAGCACCAAAGACAAAGCCCGCCGATGGCGGGCTTTGCGGTTCTGGCGGAGCGACAGGGATTCGAACCCTGGATGCAGGTTTTTGCCCGCATACTCCCTTAGCAGGGGAGCACCTTCGGCCACTCGGTCACCGCTCCGGTGCCCGGATTATGCCTCAAGGCGGCCCAGCGCAGCCGCTGGGCACGCGCCTTACTGCGCCGGCTGGTCGAGGTCGAAGGCTCGGTGCAGCGCGCGCACCGCCAGCTCCATGTACTTCTCGTCGATGACCACCGAGGTCTTGATCTCGCTGGTGGAGATCATCTGGATGTTGATGCCCTCTTCCGACAGCGCGCGGAACATCTTCGAGGCGATGCCCACGTGGCTGCGCATGCCGATGCCGACGATGGACACCTTGCAGATGCGCGTGTCGCCCTCGACGCGATCGGTGCCCAGCGAAGGCAGCACCTTGCCCTTGAGCACGTCCATCGTGCGGGCGTAGTCGTTGCGGTGCACGGTGAAGCTGAAGTCGGTGCGGCCGTCGTGCGAGACGTTCTGGATGATCACGTCCACTTCGATGTTCGCGTCGGCCACGGCGCCGAGGATCTGGTACGCGATGCCGGGACGGTCCGGCACGCCCAGGATGGAAATCTTGGCTTCGTCGCGGTTGAACGCAATGCCGGAGACAACGGCTTGTTCCATTTTCTCGTCTTCCTCAAAAGTGATCAGCGTGCCGGAGGAGGCTTCTTCCTCGATGGCGATGTCCCACGGGGTGAAGCTGGAGAGCACGCGCAGGGGCACCTGGTACTTGCCCGCGAATTCGACCGAACGGATCTGCAGGACCTTGGACCCCATCGAGGCCATTTCCAGCATTTCCTCGAAGCTCACCGTCGTCAGGCGCCGCGCCTCGGGCACCACGCGCGGGTCGGTGGTGTAGACGCCGTCCACGTCGGTGTAGATCAGGCACTCGGCGGCTTTCAGCGCCGCCGCCACGGCCACCGCGGACGTGTCGCTGCCGCCGCGGCCCAGCGTCGTGATGTTGCCGTTGTCGTCCACGCCCTGGAAGCCCGTGATGATCACGACCTTGCCGGCTTGGAGGTCCTTGCGCACGCGCGCATCGTCGATCGACTCGATGCGCGCCTTGGTGAAGGCGCTGTTGGTGCGCACCGGCACCTGCCAGCCCGCATAGCTGACGGCCGGCACGCCCTCGGCCTGCAGCGCCAGGGCGAGCAGGCCCACCGAGACCTGTTCGCCGGTCGATGCCAGCATGTCCAGCTCGCGCAGCACGGCGTCGTCGCTCTTGGCCGGGGACACTTCCTTGGCGAGGCCGAGCAGGCGGTTGGTCTCGCCGCTCATGGCGCT
>DATAGN010000326.1:0-3739 GCA_036263715.1 Ramlibacter sp. | reverse complement strand
TCGGCGCCGTTCTGGGCCCAGATGGCCTTGAGCTCGTCGCTCTGCACGGCCTTGCGGATCTCCTCGCCGATCTCCGTCTGCACGGCCGCCGGCGTGCCGCGCGGCGCCCAGATGCCGTACCAAGTGGTGACGGTGTAGTCGGGCAGGCCCAGCTCGCTGGCGCTCGGGACGTCCGGGAAGGCGGGGT
Organism: Ramlibacter sp.; assembly: GCA_036263715.1. Lineage (GTDB taxonomy): Bacteria > Pseudomonadota > Gammaproteobacteria > Burkholderiales > Burkholderiaceae_C > Ramlibacter. Next base: position 3,552 of record DATAGN010000326.1, on the reverse strand, counting down.
TGCGCCGATTGCCCGAGACCATCAGCGGGCGGATGCGGCCGCCCTTAATGTGCGCGGCCGAGGAGCCGAGGCCGTCGAACATCAGGTCGGCGCTGCCGGCGATCAGGTCCTGCAGCGCAGGGCCCGCACCGCGGTACGGGATGTGCGTGATGAAGGACCTGGTCTGGATCTTGAACAGCTCGCCCGCCAGGTGGTGCGAGGTGCCGTTGCCGGCCGAAGCGTAGTTGTACTTGCCGGGGTTGGACCGCACCAGCTGCAGGAATTCCTTGAAGTCCCTGGCCGGGATGCGCTGCGGGTTCACCACCACGACCTGCGGCACGCGCGCCACCAGGGAGATGGGGACCAGGTCCTTCTGCAGGTCGTAGTCGAGCTTGGGGTAGATCGCCGGCGCGATGGTGTGGTGCACCGCGCCCATGAACAGGCTGTAGCCATCGGGCGCCGCGCGGGCTGCCAGCGTTGCGCCCACCGTGCCGCCGGCGCCGCCGCGGTTGTCGATGATCAGCTGCTTGCCCGTCTGCTTGGCGAACTGCGCCGCCAGGGGCCGGGCGAAGGCGTCGGTGCCGCCGCCCGCGGGGAACGGCACGATCATCATCACCGGCTTGGCGGGCCAGCCCGAGGACTGGGCGTGGGCGAAGGGCGCGACGCTGGCGCCGGCGGCTGCAGCCGCGCGCAACACGTCGCGCCGGGTCAGGCGCATGGAATCCATTTCTTGTCTCCCGATCACGTGGGTGCTAACGATAGAGGTCCTCGATGGCACCGGCGACCGGGATTTCTCCCTGTGACAGCATCGTGCGGTGCTTGTCGAGACGCCTCGGATCGTACAGGTAGTTCACCATGAGGCCCCAAGACTGCTTCAGGCCCTTGGGCGAGGGATCGCCCGCCCAGTTGAGGCGCTCCACGCGGGCACCGTTGCCCAGGTGGAAGCGCGCCACCGGGTCCAGCGGCTTGCCATCCTGCAGCTCCTGGCCCAGGTAGCGTGCCGCCCAGGACAGCAGTTCCTGCCGCTCGGGTGACTTCGGGCCGAGCTCCAGCGGCTGGTCCCAGGTGGCGAGCTTCTCGGCGGGCACCTGCTTGCCCAACCAGCCGCGAAAGCCCGGGATCGGCGACAGCGTGGCGAAGGTCTTGAGCCTGGGGAATTCTTCCTGGAGGGTCTCCACCACCCGCTTGATCAGCGAGTCGCCGAAGCTCACGCCGCGCAGGCCGACCTGGCAGTTGCTGATCGAATAGAAGATCGCGGTGGTTGCCCGGGCGGGGTCCGCGGCGGCCGCGGTCTCGTCCAGCAGCGGCGTGATGCAGTCGGACAGGCTGTCCGTGAGCGCCACTTCCACGAAGATCAGGGGCTCGCCGTCCAGGCGCGGGTGGAAGAAGCCGTAGCAACGGCGGTCGCTGTCCAGCCGGTTCTTCAGGTCGGCCCAGCTGCGGATGTCGTGCACGGCCTCGTACTTGATCAGCTTTTCGATCAGCGAAGCCGGCGAGTCCCAGGAGAGGCGGCGCAGCTCCAGGAAGGCGACGTCGAACCAGGTGGAAAAGAGCGTCTCCAGCTCGGCGTCCAGCGGCAGCAGGCGCTTGTCGGCCCTGGTGTGCGGCATCAGCTCGGCGCGCAGGTCGACGAGGAAGCGCATGCCTTCCGGGAAGGCGGAGAAGCGTTGCAGCAGCCGGGTGCGCGGCGACACCAGCGCCTTGCGCAGGCGGATCTCCGCGGCGCCCTCTTCGGGCGTGCCCTGCGCGGATTCGTACTGGTCCCGTGCCGCGCCGATCTTGCGCGGGTCGGGGCCGAACTGTTCGGCCACCAGCAGCCAGGCGTCGCGGCGTTCCTCCTGCGGGGCCCCGGCGTACCAGGCGGCGAAAGCGCGGGCGCGCCGGCCGGCCTCGACATCGCTCACGCGCGTGTCGTTGATGGCCTGGAGCTCGGCGAAGGTGCGGCGCAGCACGCGCGGCGACAGGGCTTCCTGGCCGCGCCGCCAGGTGGCCTGCAGGCGCTCGCGCGTGCTGCGCGTGGACGGCGTGTCCGTGACGGCACCGGCGGCCGCGGGCTTGTCGCGCACGGTGCCGGCGCTGGCCTTGGGTTCGAAACCGGGGCGCCACAGGGACACACCTTTGGAGATCCAGTCGACAGGGCTCACTGCATTGCCCCTTTCCGCGCGGTGATGAAAACGGTTGCCAAGGTCATGCGAGCCTCGGGCGCTGGGCGCCGGCGAGATCGCGCAGCGCGGTGCGCTGGCGGGTGAGATGGGTGCGCATGGCCGCCTCGGCACCCTCGGCGTCGCGCGCCTTCAGGGCCGCGAAGACCGCGAGGTGTTCGGACAGGCTCTGCTCCAGGCGCCCCGGCGCGTGGAGCTGCTGCAGGCGCGCGAGCTTGAGGATCTTGCGCAGGTCGGCGATCACCACCGCCAGCCAGCGGTTGCCGGCCAGCGCGATGATCGCTTCGTGGATCTGGTAGTTGGCCTCGTAGTACTCGTTGATGCGGCGCGCCTTGGCGTGCTTCGCCAGCTTCTGGTGCAGGTCTTCCAGGCGGGCGATGTCGGCGTCGGTGGCGTGCTGCGCCGCCTCGAAGGCACAGCGGCCTTCCAGCAGCGCGATGACCGGGAAGATCTCGTCGAGGTCCTGCTCCGTCACTTCGTTGACGAAGCAGCCACGCCGCGGCTCGTGCCGCACCAGGCCCTCGACCGTCAGCACCTTCAGCGCCTCGCGCAGCGGGGTGCGCGAGATCTTCAGCTGCTGCGCCAGCGCCACTTCGTCCAGGAACATGCCCGGGGCCAGCTCGCCCGAGAAGATGCGCTCGCGCAGCTGCGCGGCGACTTCGTCGTGGAGGGAGTTGGGGACCAGGCGCATGCGTGATTATCGGTAATTACGGATAATTATGCGAGAAGCCGGCGGGCTTGTGGGCTGGCTTCAATGTAAAGAAGAACGCCTTGCGCCTGGGGCGCAACGCGGGTTTCTGCTGCCTCGCAGGGCGCGGCCACCGGCGGTGGCCGGCGGTATGACGCTAGCGGTGCCGCACCGCCGGCGCAGCAGCGCCGTTGCGGGTTTCCGCCCAGACCCACAGCAGCACGCCGCCGAGGATCATCGGAATGCACAGCCACTGGCCCATGCTCATCTTCAGCGCCAGGATGCCCAGGTGCGCATCGGGCTCGCGGAAGTACTCCGCCGTGAAGCGCGCCACGCCATAGCCGATGAGGAACATGGCCGAGACCTGCGCTTCCTTGCGCTCCTTGCGCGCATAGAGCCACAGGAAGATGAAGAGCACGATGCCCTCCAGCAGCAGCTCGTAGACCTGCGAGGGGTGGCGCGGGATGGCGGTGCCGCTTTGCGGGACCACCATGGCCCAGGGGAGCGTCGGGTCCGCCGCGCGGCCCCACAGCTCGCCGTTGATGAAGTTGCCCAGGCGCCCTGCCCCCAGGCCGAGGGGCACGCAGGGCGCAATGAAGTCCATCACCTGCCAGAAAGGCTTGCCGCGCGAGCGCGCGTACCAGATCTGCGAGACGATCACCCCGATCAGCCCGCCGTGGAAGCTCATGCCGCCCTGCCAGACGTAGAAGATCTGCAGCGGAT
>DATAGN010000325.1:0-19491 GCA_036263715.1 Ramlibacter sp. | reverse complement strand
CGCCTGCTGCAGGGCCGCCGCGTGCTTGCCGTTGTCGGCATCGCCGCGGTGGCCGGCGTGGTCCTCGTCGCCAGGCCGCCGCTGCGCACCGTGGGCCCGGGCGAGACCGGCGTGCGCACGAACCTCGTCACCGGCGGAGTCGTGCAATGGCGCGACGGCAGCGTGCTCGTGGTGCCGGGGCTGCACGAGGTGCAGGTGTTCTCGCTGCGGGACCGCGTATACCGGCCGCAGCAGATGATGCGCTCCGGCGGCGCCGCGCCGGTGCAGTCCGTGGAGGGGCTCTCCGTCGGCATCGACCTGTCGGTGCGCTACGCCCTCGACCCGGCGCGCCTGGCGGCCACGGCACGCAACCTGCCGCCCAGCCTGGACGCCGACGTGATCGAGCCGGCGGTGCAGAACGTGGTCTACAAGGTGTTCGCCCGCTACACGGTGCGCGAGATCTTCTCCACCAAGCGCGTGGAGATCCAGCAGGCGCTGGAAGCCGACCTGCGCCAGCGGCTGGGCGTCGACGGCGTGCTGCTCAAGAGCGTGATCGTCGGCAAGGTGGACCTGCCGGCCGACTACAAGCGCGGGATGGAAGGCCTGCTCGCGGAGGAGCTGGAGACGCAGAAGATGGCGTACACGCTGCAGCTGAAGGACAAGCGCGTGCGGGAAACCGAGCTCGAGGCCAACGCCGAGAAGGTCAAGCGCGAAGTGCGGGCCGAAGCCGCTGCGCGCGAGCAGGTGATCGCGGCCAAGGCGCAGGAAGAGGCGATGAAGCACGTGCTGCCCTTCAAGCAGCGCCAGGTGGAGCAGCGCAAGCTGGAAGCCGAGGCGGAGAAGGAGTCGCGCATGAAGATCGCCGAAGGCAATGCGCAGGCCCGCCGCATCGAGGCGCTGGGGGAGGCGGACGCGCGCAGGAAGCTGGCGGAGGCGGAGGCCTTCCGCATGGAGAAGGTGGGCCAGGCGAATGCCGAACAGATGGCGCGCGAAGGCTCGCTGCTGTCGCGGCATCCGCTCCTGATCCAGAAGACGCTGGCCGACAAGCTCTCCGACAAGGTGCAGGTGATCATCGCCCCGCCCGGTTCCGGCGGCGGCTTCCTCGCGGCGAACCTGCTCGGGGGCGGCCAGCCGCGCGAAGCCGGCCCGCAGCAGGCGGTGGCGAAAGAGGAGGACTGATCGATGCTGGCCACCACCGTTGCCGCGGTCGCCCTGGGCACTGCGATCGTGACCACCGACCAGGCCGTGCTGCGTGCTTCGCCGCGCGAAGGCGCGCCGCAACAGGCGCAGCTGTGGCAAGGCGAGGTGCTCGAAGTGCGCGGCGAGCGCCTCGACTACCTGCAGGTCTGGGACCATGCGCGCGAGCGCGGCGGCTACGTCAAGGCCTCGCAGGTGCGCCGCACCGGGCTGACCCCGGCGGAAGCGCCGGAGCTGCTGGCGGTGCTGCGCTTCATCCGCGAAGCGCCGGGCGCCGAGTCGCTGGGCATCGGCCTGGCCGCGGCCTACCTGCAGGCCGCGCCGGCGGAAGCGGTGCGCGGACCCGCGGGCGCCGAGGCGCTGGACGTGCTGGGCACCTTCGCCGACCGGCTGGCGCAGCGCGCCTCCACCGGAGCCGGCAAGCAGGCGACCGTCTCCGCGCACCTGGAGGTCGCCGCCCGCTACGGCGTGAAGTTCGCGAGCCACGAGCAGGAAGGACGCATGCGCATCTGCTACGACGGCGACGCCTTCCGCCGCGTGCTCACGCTGCCGGCCACGCCGGACCAGAAGGCCCGCGCCGCGCTGGCGCTGACGCAGCCCGAGTGCGCCAATCCCCAGCTGCGGCCCCGGCAGCGACATGACTGGAACGTCTGGCGCAGCACGGTGCTCGATCGCGTGGACGTGGCTGCACTGCCCGGGCATGTGAAGAACCGCGTTGCGCTGCGGCGCGCCTCCGTGTGGAGCACGCTGGCGTACGAGAAGGCGCGCTTCGGCCAGCCGGCCCAGGCGGCGGCGGAGCGCGCCTTGGCCGAACTCGCTTCGGTGCACAAGGGCGAGCTCGCCGAAGACGACCAGGCGTCGTACAACGAGGCGGCCATGCGGGTGAATGCCTCGCGCTGGGCCGCGGTGCCGCCTTCGGAGACCGCGCCGGCAACGTCGCGCCCGGCCATCGTCACGCAAGCGGGCCAGCCGGGGGAGACCTGCGTGCTGCTGGTCGATGCGAAGAACGACGCGAGCAAGCCGCTGGCCAGGCGTTGCACGCATGCACTCGTCTGGCCGCAATCAGCGAGCATGAACCGCGAAGGGAATGCGCTGGCGCTCGCCGTGCAGCCGCTGGAGGGATGGCGCGAGCTGTGGCTGTTCCGGCAGCAGGGCCGGCAGTGGATCATCGACGTGCTGCCGCCCGCGACCTTGCAGCCGGAACTGGGCTACGCGGAGTTCGCCGGCTGGGTGCCGGGTGGGCAGCAGGTGCTGGTGGCGCGGGAAGCGCGCGGCGAAGGGCGCTACCGCAAGTCGTACGAGGTGGTGGGCATCGATTCGCTCGTCACGCAGCGGCAGTCGCCGGAGGCCGCTGCGCTGGGGCCGTTCCAGCGGTGGATCGATCCGGGGTGGAAGAGGATGTCGGTGGCGGTGCGGTGATTGGCGATCGTCGGGGTTCGGCTGCGCGCTCACCCCGACCTACGGGCACCTGGTAGGTCGGGGTAAGCGCGCGCAGCGCCGAACCCCGACGCTCAAGCCGCGATGATCGCCCCCGCCGGCGCCTTCCGCCCCTTCGCCCCCCGCGCCTTCTTCACGTACTCCGGCAGGAAGGTCCGCCGGCTGCGGTCCGCGAACACCACCGTCACCTGCGTCGCGCTCGCTTCCTCCACGACGCCGCGCCCATAGCGCCGCACTTCGACGACGTCGCCGCGCACGAACTGCTGCGCATTGCCCTCGTCCGCCTCTTCCTCGGCTTCCTCTTCCGGCGCATTGCGCAGCAACTCCTCGACCACCGCCTCGTGCGCCTTGATGCGCCGGCAGTTGTCGCAGTGCTCGCACCGCTCGAAGGGCGCCTCGCCCTCCAGGTGGTCCAGCAGCACGCGCCAGCGGCACACGCCCGTCTGCGCATAGAAGACCATCCGCTCGAGCGCCTCGCGGTCCAGGTCCCGCTTCTTGCCGTAGCCCTCGGTCAGCTCGCGCAGGCGGCCCCCGGAGGCTTGCTTGGCAGCCAGCTTGAGCGTGCCGTCGCGCGACTGCGTCACGATCTTGTCCTTGCGCAGCAGCCCCAGGGCCACCTGCAGCTTCGCCTTTGGCCGGCCCACCTTGGCCTGCAGCAGCGGCAGCGTCCAGGCGGCACCCTCGGCCGGCTTGTCGCGCAAGGCGTGCACGATGGCCGAGGCATCTTCCTCGCCCGGGTAGCGGCCGGCCATGAAGAACTGCTGGATCGCCTTGTCGCCGCGCAGGAAGAGCAGCGTGCAACGCGCCACTTCACCATCGCGGCCGGCGCGTCCCGCCTCCTGGTAGTACGACTCCAGCGTCGCCGGCAACTGGTAGTGCAGCACGAAGCGGATGTCGGCCTTGTCGATGCCCAGGCCGAAAGCGTTGGTGGCGACCATCACGCGCCGCTCGCTTTTCATGAAGGCCTCCTGCGCCGCGGTGCGCTCCGCCGCAGGCAGCTTGCCGTGGTAGAGGCCGACCGATTCGTCGGCCGCCAGCAGCGCCTCGTACACCGCTGCGGCGGCCTTCACCGTGGCGGTGTAGACGATGCCGCTGCCCTGCGTGCCCCGCACCAGCTTGAGCACCTGGGCCAGCTTGTCGTCTTCCTTGGCCACGGGCACCACGCGCAGGTCCAGGTTGGGCCGGTAGGCACTGGTGTTGACGACGCCCTCGCGCGGGATGCCCAGCTGCTTGCAGATGTCTTCGGCGATCTCGTCGGTGGCGGTGGCCGTGAGGGCGAGCACGACCGGCTTGCCCAGGCGGGGCAGCAGGTGCGCGATCTCCAGGAAGGCGGGGCGGAAGTCATGGCCCCACTGGGAGATGCAGTGCGCCTCGTCGATCGCCAGCAGGCTCACGGGATGCACCATCAGCTTGTCGAGGAAGCCGGGTTCGGCCAGCCGCTCGGGCGTGGTCATGATGATGCGCGCGCTGCCGTCGGCCACCGCCTGTTCGGCCGCATGCGCTTCCTCGCTGTCGATGCCGCTGTTGACCTGCACGGCCGCGATGCCCAGCGCCCGCAGCGACTCGCACTGGTCCTTCATCAGCGCGATCAGGGGCGAGATGACCACCGTGCGGCCCTCCATCAGCAGGGCGGGCAGCTGGTAGCACAGGGACTTGCCGGCGCCCGTGGGCATCACGGCGATGGTGTTCTCGCCGGCCAGCACGCGCTCGATGACGGCCGACTGGCCGGACCGCAGGCGCGACAGCCCGAAGGTGTCGCGCAGGACGGTGCGCACACGCCGCATCGCGGCGGCCGGCGTCGCGGTGCGGGGCATGCGGTTCAGCGATCGGATTCGGAGTCTTCGTCGGTGTCCGCGTCGGCCATCGACTGGACGTCCTTGTTCTCCAGGTCGGTCATCTCCATGCCGTCCGGGTCGGCTTCGGGAAAGCCTTCGCCTTCGACCAGGTTCACCACGCGGTCCGGCATGATGTCGCCGCCGATCTCGGCGTCGGGGCCGGCCACCGCGCCGCGCGAGCCGGTGCCCACGGAGTCGCTGTCGTCGCGCGCTTCGTTGGTGCCGATGGCGTCGCTGCCGGTGTCCGAGTTGTCGCTCGGGCCCAGCAGGTCGGCGCTGCGGCCGCTGGGGTTGGAGGGGGCGACGTCTCCGCCCAGGATGCTGCTGTATGCCATGTCGTTCTCCTTCACGGATCTGTGCGGACAGTCTCGCCAAGCGCGGTCCAGCACGGCGTCGGCACCCGCGCCTGCGCTTTGTCGGACGCGGCCCTTGCGCCGCTGGCGTACAGTGCCGCGTAGCGAGGAGACCCCCTTGAATTCCGAGACGCCGACCGGCAGCGCACTGCCGCCCTTTCGCCCCCTGCCCGACCTCATCCGCGAGAACGCGCTGGCGCGTCCCGCGCAACTGGCGCTGCGCCACGCCGGAGCGCGCACGACGTGGGGCGAGCTGGGCCGCGAAGTGGATCGTGTCGCCGCGAAGCTGCAGGCCATGGGCCTGCAGCCGCGGCAGGCCATCGCCATCTGCGGTGCCAATTCGATTCCCTACGCCGTGCTGTTCCTCGGCGGGCTGCGCGCCGGGCTCGTGGTGGCACCGCTTCCAGGCGGCGCGACGGCCGACCAGCTGGCCGGGATGGTGCGCGACAGCGATGCGCGCCTGTTCTTCACCGACGCGAGCGTTCCGGACTTCGCCACCGACGTGCCGCGCATCCGCATGGATGGCGACGGGCTGCCAAGCTGGCTGGCCGACGCGCCGCAGGAGCCGCAGCCGGTGGACATCCAGCCGGAGTGGGCGTTCAACATCATCTATTCGTCCGGCACCACCGGCACCCCCAAGGGCATCGTGCAGCCGCACGGCATGCGGTGGGCGCACGTGGCCCGCGGCGAGAAATACGGGTTCGGGCCGGACGCCGTCACGATGGTGGCGACCTCGCTGTGCTCGAACACGACGCTCGTGTCCGTCTTCCCCTGCCTGGCCAAGGGCGGCACGGTGGTGATGAGCGAGGGCCGCTTCGACCCGGCGGCCTACCTCGCGCTGGCGCAGGAGGTGCGCGCCACCCACGCCATGCTGGTGCCGGTGCAGTACCAGCGCCTGATGGCCCTGCCGGACTTCGACCGCTACGACCTGAAGTCCTTCCACATGAAGTTCTGCACCAGCGCGCCGTTCTCCGCGAAGCTAAAGGCCGACATCCTGGCGCGCTGGCCCGGTGGACTGGTGGAGTACTACGGCATGACCGAGGGCGGCGGGACCTGCATCCTGGAGGGGCACCTGTTCCCCCACAAGCTGCACACGGTCGGCAAGCCGTCCGAGGGCCACGACATCCGCGTCATCGATGAAGAGGGACGCGAGCTGCCGGCCGGCGCCATCGGCGAGGTGGTTGGGCGTTCCGGCTCCATGATGGTGGGCTACCACAAGCAGCCGGCCAAGACGCGCGAGGCCGAGTGGTACGACGCCGAGGGCAAGCGCTTCATCCGCACCGGTGACGTGGGGCGCTTCGACGAGGACGGCTTCCTCACGCTGATGGACCGGCGCAAGGACATGATCATCAGCGGCGGCTTCAACATCTACCCGAGCGACCTCGAGGCGGTGCTGCGCCAGCACCCGGGGGTAGCGGACGTCGCGGTGGTGGGAGTGCCCTCCGAAGCCTGGGGCGAGTCCCCCGTGGCCTTCGTGGTGCCCGCAAGCGGCGCGCCGGCGGCCGGCGAACTGCAGGCGTGGGCCAATGGGAGGGTCGGCAAGACGCAGCGCCTGGTCGACCTGCGCTTCCTCGAGGAACTGCCCCGCAGCGACATCGGCAAGGTGCTCAAGCGGCAGTTGCGTGACGGCTACCAGGCGCGCTAGCGCTGGCGATCCGCACAGTCGAGGCATCCGCCTACACGGCGTTACCGGCACATCGACGGCTACCGTCGCGCTCGGCGCTGACGTGGTGCGACAACGCAGGACGGCCCCAAGACGTACGCCACGCGCACAGGCCGGGCCCCGCCCGTGCGCGATTCTGGAGTCCGACCCGCAGGGAGAACTCCATGAAATACATGCACAAGGCGATCTGGCAATCCGACGGCAACCTCGTCATCCGCGGCAACACCCGCGCGCTGCTGTTCCGTGCGCTGGAGGACCTGCGTTCGGACCTGGAGCAGCGTGGCGAGGATGCGGCGCAGTTGAAGCGCACCTTGACCAGCCTGCAGGACGTGCTGGGCGCCTACGACGGCAAGCTGCCGACCGCGACGGAACTGCTCGGCGACCCGGTGCGCGAGCGCGTGTCGCGCAACCTCCTGAAGGGCTGACGCGCCGTTTGCCCGCCGCCGGCTGCCGGTCGTCCGGACAGCGGCGGCTTTGCGCTACAGCGCTGGACGTTCCGCTCATCAGCGCGCGCGATTCCCCGTAGGATGAAACACCCGGTTACGCGCTTGCGTGACCGCCTGCGTTTCCCAGCCCCGGAGGAATCCCCCCATGGCCCTCTTCCGCTCGCGCGGCATCTCGCTGCGCCTGGCCAGCGCCTTCGCGCTGGTCCTGGCGATGATGGTGGCCCTTGCCGCCCTGAGCTCCGTGCAACTGCTGCGGCTGCAGCGCCATGCGGACGAGCTGGTGGCGCGGCATGTGACGGTGCTGGGCGTGCTCGGGCAGATGCAGGAGAACGCAGGCGAACGCTCGGTGCTGCTGCGCGACCTGGTGCTCGACGAAACCGTCGCCGGCCAGGACGCCGTGAAGCAGAAGCTCGCCGCCAACAGCAACGTGCTCGCCGAGGTCAAGGGCCGCTTCTCCGAACTCGCGGACAGCGGCCAGTCGGGCAGCGTGGGCGAGTCGCTGCATCGCATCGTGGAGCTTCTCGAGCGCACCGGCGCCATCGAGAAACAGGTGCTGGATCACGTCGCCGCCGCGCGCTTCGAGGCCGCGAAGCAGGTGCTGGCCGACCAACTGACCGCGCAGCACGAATCCCTGAACCGCTACCTGCGCCAGGCGTTCAGCGCGTCGATGTCGCAGGCCAACCGCTCCGTCGCGGAGAGCCGCAAGCAGGACCAGTGGGCGCTGCTCGTGATCGCGGCGCTCGGTGGCGCCGCCGTCCTGGTGGGCGCCACCGTCGCTTTCTTCACCGCCCGCGCCATCGTGCGGCCGGTGCGCAGGGCCACCGATGCGACGCTGCAGATCGCCGGCGGCGACCTCACGCAGCCCCTGAGCACGCGCTCGCGCGACGAGGTGGGCCAGCTGGTGTCGGCACTGGAGTGGATGCGGCAGGCCCTGTCCGGTTCCGTGGCCGACATCCGGCGCGCGGCGGAGCGCGTGCGCGGCGGTGCCGAGCGCATCGAGCAAGGTAGCGGCGACCTGGCAGCGCGCACCGAGGAGCAGGCGGCCAGCCTGGAGGAGAGCGCCTCCAGCATGGAGGAATTCACCGCCACCGTGCAGCAGAACGCGCAGAGCGCCGGGCAGGCCAGCGCCCTGGCCGTGCAGACCTCGGAAGTGGCCGTGCGCGGCGGCGAGGCGGTGCGCGGCGTGGTGGCCACGATGCAGGGCATCCACAGCGCGTCGGCGCGCATCGGCGACATCATCGGCGTGATCGACAGCATCGCCTTCCAGACCAACATCCTGGCCCTGAATGCCGCCGTGGAAGCGGCGCGCGCGGGCGAGCAGGGCCGCGGTTTCGCGGTGGTGGCCGGCGAAGTGCGCGCGCTGGCGCAGCGCTCGGCCGAGGCCGCGCGCGAGATCAAGACGCTGATCCAGGACGCGACCGGCCGCGTCGACGGCGGCGTGCGCCAGGTGCAGGACGCGGGCCGCACCATGGACGAGATCGTCGGGTCGGTGGAGAAGATGAAGCAGCTGGTGGCCGAGATCGCCCACGCGAGCGCGGAGCAGCTGTCCGGCATCGAGCAGGTCAATCGCGCCATCGCGCAGATGGACGGCAACACGCAGCGCAATGCCTCGCTGGTGCAGCAGGCAGCCGAAGCCGCGCAGGAGATGGCGGGCGAGGCGCAGGTCCTGGTGGAGGCGGTCGCCAAGTTCAGGCTCCCCGAGCAGGCCGCGCCGGCGCCCGAAGTGGTGGCCGCCGCACCGCGCGCTGCCCGGCGGCGTCCCGCGCCGGTACGCGAGATGGAGCCGGAGCCGGAGATGCTGTCGCTGCCGGCGCCGCTGGCCTGAGCCACATCCTCATCCCCGCGCAGGCGGGGATCCAGGGGTTCGGTATTCAAAGCAGGTGAACGCACAGTGCGCAGAGGTTACGCAGAGGACGCAGAGAAAACCTGAATTTGTTTTTTCCTCTGCGTCCTCTGCGTACTTTTGCGTCCTCTGCGTTCACCTTCCAGGGGCGCCTGGATTCCCGCCTGCGCGGCAATGACGATCAGGCCAGCAACGCCACGTTGCCGCCCGCGGCCGTGGTGTTGATCGTCACCGTCTGCTCGGCGCAGAAACGCGCGAGATAGTTGGGGCCGCCCGCCTTCGGGCCGGTGCCCGACATGCCCTCGCCGCCGAAGGGCTGCACCCCGACGACCGCGCCGATCATGTTGCGGTTGACGTAGACGTTGCCGATGCGCGCCTCGCGCGCCAGCGCCTCGGCGCGGCTGTCGATGCGGGTCTGGATCCCGAGGGTCAGCCCGTAGCCGATGCGGTTGATCGCCTGGATCACCTGCTGCGGATCGCCCTGCCAGCGCACGACGTGCAGCACGGGCCCGAAGATCTCGTGCTTGACCAGCCCGATGTCATCCACCTCGAAGGCCTGCGGCGCGATCAGCCGCGTCGCCGGAGCGAAGGGCGAGGGTGGCAGCAACGTCCGCGCCTGGGCGTGCAGGCGCTGCAGGTGCCGCTGCAGGTTCTCGAAAGCCTCGCTGTCGATCACCGGTCCGACGTCGGTGCGCCACTGCGCGGGATCCCCGGTGACCAGTTCGCGCGCCGCGCCCTGGATCATGGCGATCACGCCATCGGCGATGGCTGCGTGCACGCACAGCAGGCGCAGCGCCGAGCAGCGCTGGCCGGCGGAGCGGAAGGCGCTTTGCACCACCGCGTCGACCACCTGTTCCGGCAAGGCGGTGGAGTCCACCAGCATCGCGTTGATCCCGCCGGTCTCGGCGATGAGGGGAACGATGGGACCGTCCTTGGCGGCGAGGGCCCGCTGGATGATCTTGGCCACCTGCGTGGAGCCGGTGAACACGACGCCAGCGATGCGCGGCTCCGCGACCAACGCCGCCCCCACGGTCTCGCCCGGCCCGTGCAGCAATTGCAGGGCGTCGGCCGGAACGCCGGCGGCGTGCAGCAGCTTCACCGCTTCCAAGGCAACCGCCGGCGTTTGTTCGGCGGGCTTGGCGAGCACCGTGTTGCCCGTGACGAGCGCCGCGGCCACCTGGCCGGTGAAGATCGCCAGCGGGAAGTTCCACGGACTGATGCAGACCCACACACCGCGCGCGGTGAGCTGCAGCACGTTGTTCTCGCCGGTGGGGCCGGGGAGCGTGACGGGGTGCAGGATGCGCTCGGCCTCGTTGGCGTAGTAGCGCAGGAAGTCCACCGCCTCCCGCACCTCCGCCACGGCGTCCCCCCAGGCCTTGAAGCCTTCCTTGACCAGCAGCGCGCACAGGCGCGGCAGGTCGGCTTCCATGGCGTCGGCCGCACGTCGCAGGACTGCGGCGCGCTCCGCCGCCGGCGTGCGCTCCCATTGATGGCCGGCGTGCAGCGCGCGATCCACCGCTTGGGTCACGTGCGATGGCTGCGCCATCGGGATCGCCGGCACCTGCGTGCCGGCCCATGCCTGCTGCAGCGGCGCGCGCATCGCGGGCACCGCAAGGTCCAGGCCCGCGCTGTTGCGCCGCGTCGGGCCGTACAGGTCCGGCGGCAAGGGCAGCGACGGCTGCGGCGCCAGGTGCAGCGGTGACTCCAGCAGTTCGTCCATGCCCACGGATTCGTCGGCGAGCTGGTGCACGAAGGAGGAGTTGGCGCCGTTTTCCAGCAGGCGCCGCACCAGGTAGGCCAGCAGGTCGCGGTGCTGCCCCACGGGCGCATAGACGCGGCAGGCGATCTGCGGATTGCGCAGCACCTCGCGGTAGATGCCTTCACCCATGCCGTGCAGGCGCTGCAACTCGAAGCGCGCGCCGGTGCGGCCCGCCATCTGCACGATCGCGGCGATGGTCCCGGCGTTGTGCGTGGCGAACTGCGGGAAGATCACGTCCTGCGCCTCGAACAGCGCCCGCGCGCAGGCCAGGTACGAGACGTCGGTGTGGTGCTTGTGCGTGTACACCGGGTAGTGCGGCAGGCCGAGCTCCTGCGCGCGCTTGATCTCCGCGTCCCAGTACGCGCCCTTGACCAGGCGGCACATGAGGCGGATGCCATGGCGACGCGCGATGCCGGCGACTTCGCCGATCAGTTCGACCGCGCGCGTCTGGTAGGCCTGCAGCGCCAGCCCGAAGCCTTGCCACTGGGGGTGCTCGCGTGCGACCTGCGCGGCCAGCGCTTCAAACACGTCCAGCGACAGCTCCAGGCGGTCGACCTCCTCGGCGTCGATGGTCAGGTTGATGTTGGCGCGGGCCGCGAGCCGGCAAAGGCCCCAGACGCGCGGCACGAGCTCGTTCATCACCCGTTCGTGCTGCAGTGCCTCGTAGCGCGGATGCAGTGCACTGAGCTTGATGGAGATGCCGTCGTTGGCCTGCACCGGCTGCTGCGGGTCCGCCGAGGCGGCGATGGCGGCGATGGCGTGCTCGTAGTGCTGCAGGTAGCCATCCGCATCGCGCTGCGTGCGCGCACCTTCGCCAAGCATGTCGTAGGAAAAGCGCAGGTTGGGCTGGCGCCGGCGCGCCGCCGCGGCTTCCTGCATCGCCTCGCGGATCGTCTGGCCCAGGACAAACTGGCGGCCCAGCAACTGCACCGCACGCAGGGTGGCGGCAACCACCGTGCGGGTGCCCAGGCGCGTGAAGACACCCGGTTCGGCCGGCACGCCCTCGCCGGGCAGGAAGCGCTTGGACAGGGTGATCGCGCTGTTGGACAGGCGGGCCAGCGCACTTTCGGGCGAACCTTCGAAGTCGGCCCGCGAGAGCTGGTCGGCCGTCAGGGCGATCGCGGTTTCCGCATCCGGCACGCGCAGCAGCGCCTCCGCCAGCCGCATCAGCGCCAGCCCTTCGGCGCTGGAGATGGGGTATTCCTTCAGCAGGCTTTCCATGGCCCAGAAGGGCGGCGGGTTGCGCCGCACCGCCTGCACCCAGGGCGCCGCGACGCTGGCCGTGGCCGCCCAGTCCAGCGCACCTTCCAGCGCGGCGAGCCGGGCCTCGACGATGGCGGCTTCGGGGCGGTAGGGCGAGGGCAGGCGTTGGGTGTCGGCAGGCATGGTTCGGATGATTGCCGGTCGGCCGCCGAATGTTTCGCTAAAGTTCGCCCGAACTGCCGTAGGAAATCCAGCCCATGGAGCCGCCCAGCCCTGATCTCGACCGCATCGACCTGCGCATCCTGGAGGTCCTGCAGGCCGACGGACGCATCTCCAACCTGAAGCTCGCGGAGGCGGTGGCGCTGTCGCCCACGGCGGTGCTGGCGCGCGTGCAGCGGCTCACGCGCGAGGGCTACATCCTCGGGTACGAGGCGCGCCTGAACCCGCTGAAGCTAGGCGCCGGCATGCTGGTGTTCGTCGAGGTGCTGCTCGATCGCACCACGCCCAATGTGTTCGAGGCCTTCAAGGCGTCGGTGCAGGTGCACGGCCAGATCCTGGAATGCCACATGGTCGCGGGCGGCTTCGACTACCTGCTCAAGACCCGCATGGCCGACATGCAGGCCTACCGCGACTTCGCCGGCACGGTGCTGTGGCAGCTGCCGGGCGTGCGTGAAACGCGCACCTATGCGGTGATGGAGGAAGTGAAGAACACCACGCGGCTGCCACTTTCCTGAGCGTCCCCTCTGGGCAGGCGCGGAGCCCGACGGCAGAATTCGCGGTTTTGGAGGAGATCCCGATGCGCATCCACCTGCTCCTGGCCGCCGCCCTGTCACTGGCCGGCCTGCCCGCCGCGGCCCAGACCCTGAAGCCGGGGCTCTGGGAAATCAACAACAAGATGGGCGGCAACGCGGAGATGAATGCCGCGATGGCGGAGATGCACAAGTCGATGGCGGCCATGTCGCCGGCCGACCGCAAGCAGATGGAAGCCATGATGGCGCAGAACGGCGTGAAGATGGTCCAGCCGGGCGCCGGTGGGGGCATGGCGGTGCAGATGTGCATGACCAGGGAGATGGTCGAGCGCAACGACGTGCCGATGCAGGACGGCTGCCGCATGACGCAGAACACGCGCAGCGGCAATACCATGAAGATGGCGTTCACCTGCACCAACCCGCCCTCGAGCGGCGAAGGCACCTTCACCTTCCAGGGCAGCGAGGCCTACACCAGCAAGATGACCATCAAGACGGTGTCCGGCGGCAAGACCGAGACCACCACGATGGACACCACCGGCAAGTGGCTCAAGGCGGATTGCGGCAACGTGAAGCCGCCGGCGATGCCGAAGAAATAGGGGTTCGTCACCCCCGCGGAGGCGGGGGTCCAGGGCTTTCAATCTTCCGCCCCCGCGTCCCGAACACCGCCGTCCCCACCCGCACCATGGTGCTGCCGGCGTGGATCGCCGCCTCCAGGTCGGCGGTCATGCCCATCGACAGGGTGTCCAGCGGCAGCCCGGCCGCGCGCAGGTCGTCGAACAAGGCGCGCGCCTTCCGGTGCACGGCGAGTTGCGCCTCGAAGCTCTCGGCGGGCTCGGGAATGGTCATCAGCCCCCGCAGCTTCAGGTGCGGCAAGGCCATCACCTCGCGGGCCAGCGCCTGCACCTCGCCGGGCGCCACGCCCGCCTTGCTGGCGCCGCCGTCGATGTTCACCTGGATGCACACCTGCAGCGGCGGCAGGTGCTCCGGCCGCTGCTCCGACAGGCGCTGCGCGATCTTGAGACGCTCCACGCCGTGCGCCCAGGCGAAATGCGTGGCCACCAGGCGGGTCTTGTTGCTCTGGATCGGGCCGATGCAGTGCCATTGCAAGGGCAGGTCCGCCAGCAGCGCCTGCTTTTCCACGCCTTCCTGGATGTAGTTCTCGCCGAAGGCGCTTTCGCCCGCCGCGAAGGCCTCGCGCACGGCGTCGGGCCCGAACGTCTTGGAAACGCAGAGCAGCGTGACTTCGTTCACGTCACGTCCCGCGGCCGCGCACGCCGCGGCGATCCGCCCGCGCACGCTCTGGAGGTTCAAAGCAATCGTCGTCATAATGGACCAGCCACGCGAGCGCGCCGCCCTGCGTGGAGACCAGAAGGAAGAGGGATCCGTGGATATTACCCAGCTGCTCGCGTTCAGCGTCAAGAACAAGGCGTCCGACCTGCACCTCTCCGCAGGCCTGCCTCCGATGATCCGCGTGCACGGCGACGTGCGCCGCATCAACGTCGATCCCATGGACCACAAGCAGGTGCACGCCATGGTGTACGACATCATGAACGACACCCAGCGCAAGGCCTACGAGGAATTCCTCGAGTGCGACTTCTCGTTCGAGATCGAGGGCCTGGCGCGCTTCCGCGTGAACGCCTTCAACCAGAACCGCGGCGCCGGCGCCGTGTTCCGGACGATTCCCTCCAAGATCCTCACGCTGGAACAGCTGAACGCGCCCAAGATCTTCCAGGACCTGGCGCTCAAGCCGCGCGGCATGGTGCTGGTGACCGGCCCCACGGGCTCGGGCAAGTCGACCACGCTCGCCGCGATGGTGAACCACCTGAACGAGACCGAGTACGGCCACATCCTCACGGTGGAAGACCCGATCGAATTCGTGCACGAGTCCAAGAAGTGCCTGGTGAACCAGCGCGAAGTGGGCCCGATGACGCTGTCCTTCGCCAACGCGCTGCGCTCGGCGCTGCGCGAGGACCCGGACTGCATCCTGGTCGGCGAAATGCGTGACCTCGAGACGATCCGCCTGGCCATGACCGCCGCCGAAACCGGCCACCTGGTGTTCGGCACGCTGCACACCTCCAGCGCCGCCAAGACCATCGACCGGATCATCGACGTGTTCCCCGCGGACGAAAAGGAAATGGTCCGCGCGATGCTGTCCGAGTCGCTGCAGGCGGTGATCTCGCAGACCCTGTGCAAGACCAAGGACGGCAACGGCCGCGTGGCGGCGCACGAGATCATGATCGGCACCTCCGCCATCCGCAACCTGATCCGCGAGGCGAAGGTGGCGCAGATGTATTCCGCGATCCAGACCGGCAACTCCGTCGGCATGCAGACGCTGGACCAGAACCTCACCGAACTGGTCAAGCGCAACATGATCAGCCCCGCCGAAGCCCGCGGCAAGGCCAAGATCCCCGAGAACTTCCCTGGGTGATCATGGCCCCCACGCTTCTCACTTCGTGTAGTGCGCTGCCCCCCGAGGGGGCCGCGGCCGCCTTGGGGCGGCCCGGCGCCGGCCGGAACGTCTAGAGGAAAAAAATGGAACGCGACCAGGCAACAAAGTTCATCAACGACCTGCTGAAGCTGATTGTCGGCCGCAATGGCTCCGACCTCTTCATCACGGCCGACTTCCCGCCCGCGATCAAGGTGGACGGCAAGGTCACCAAGGTGTCGCCGCAGCCCCTGAACGGCGCGCACACGCTGGCGCTGGCGCGTTCGATCATGAACGACAAGCAGGCGGCGGAGTTCGAGCGCACCAAGGAGTGCAACTTCGCGATCTCGCCCCCCGGCATCGGTCGCTTCCGCGTCAACGCGTTCGTGCAGCAGGCCAAGGTGGGCATGGTGCTGCGGGTGATCCCGCAGGTGCTGCCCACCATCGACGGCCTGGGCGTGCCGCAGGTGCTGAAGGAAGTGGTGATGTCCAAGCGCGGCCTGGTCGTGCTGGTGGGCGCCACGGGCTCCGGCAAGTCGACCACGCTGGCCGCCATGATCGACTGGCGCAACACCAGCAGCTTCGGCCACATCATCACGATCGAGGACCCGGTCGAATTCGTGCATCCGCACAAGAACTGCGTGGTGACGCAGCGCGAGGTGGGGCTGGACACCGACAGCTGGGAAGCGGCGCTCAAGAACACGCTGCGCCAGGCGCCCGACGTGATCCTGATGGGTGAGATCCGCGACCGCGAGACGATGGAACACGCGATCGCCTTCGCCGAAACCGGTCACCTGTGCATGGCAACGCTGCACGCCAACAGCGCCAACCAGGCGCTGGACCGGGTGATCAACTTCTTCCCGGAAGAGCGCCGTCCGCAGCTGCTGATGGACCTGTCGCTGAACCTCAAGGCCTTCGTGTCGCAGCGCCTGGTTCCCAAGCAGGACGGCAAGGGCCGCGGCGCCGCGGTCGAGATCCTGCTGAACACGCCGCTCATTTCCGACCTGATCTTCAAGGGCGAGATCTCCGAGATCAAGGAAGTGATGAAGAAGAGCCGCAACCTGGGCATGCAGACCTTCGACCAGGCGCTGTTCGACATGTACGAGAACAACGTGATCAGCTACGAAGACGCGCTGCGCAACGCGGACTCGGTGAACGACCTGCGCCTGCAGATCAAGCTGAACTCGCAACGCGCGAAGTCGCAGGACCTGTCGGCGGGGACGGAGCACCTGGCGATCGTCTAAGCGCAGGCGGTGCCTCGCGAAGAGGTGAACGCAGAGGACGCAAAGGTTACGCAGAGGACGCAGAGGACGCAGAGGAAGACCTTTCCTGGTTTTTCTCTGCGTCCTCTGCGCTTGCTCTGCGTCCTCTGCGTTCACTTCGGGGAGAGTGCAAGCGCGGCCCCCGACTGATAAAGTCGCGCGCATGGCCAGCACCAACCCCAAAACCTACGAATCCACTTCCCCGCGCAAGGTCGCGTTCCTCGGGCTCGGCGTCATGGGCTTCCCCATGGCCGGGCACCTGGCGCTGGCGGGGCACCGCGTCACGGTTTACAACCGCAGCGCCGAAAAGCGCCTCGCCTGGTGCAAGGAATTCACCGGTGCGGCCGCACCCACGCCGCGCGAAGCGGTCGCCGACTGCGACCTCGTGTTCTGCTGCGTCGGCAACGACGACGACCTGCGCAGCGTGGTGCAGGGCGAGCAGGGCGCCTTCGGCGGCATGAAGTCCGGCGCCATTTTCGTCGACCACACCACCGCGTCCGCCAACGTCGCGCGCGAGCTCGCCGCCGAGGCGGGCAAGCGCGGCCTGCAATTCGTCGATGCGCCCGTGTCGGGCGGCCAGGCGGGCGCGCAGAACGGGATGCTGACGGTGATGTGCGGCGGCGAGCAGGCCGCCTTCGATGCCGCGCGGCCCGTGGCGATGGCGTTCTCGCGTGCGTTCACGCTGCTGGGCGCCAGCGGCTCGGGGCAGCTCGCGAAGATGGTCAACCAGGTCGCCATCGCCGGATTGGTGCAGGGCCTGTCGGAAGCCATTGCCTTTGGCATCAAGGCGGGCCTGGACATGGAGCAGGTGCTCGAGGTGATCGGCAAGGGCGCCGCCCAGAGCTGGCAGATGGACAACCGCGGCAAGACCATGATCGCCGACAAGTTCGAGTTCGGCTTCGCCGTCGACTGGATGCGCAAGGACCTCGGCCTGGTGCTCGAGGAGGCCAAGCGAAACGGGGCGCGCCTGCCGGTCACGGCGCTGGTGGACCAGTTCTATGCCGACGTGCAGTCCATGGGCGGCAATCGCTGGGATACGTCGAGCCTGATCAAGCGGCTGCGCTGAACGGGCTCCCTTCCGCGCCGCAGGGGGCCTGCCGCGCATCGAAGGTGAACGCAGAGGACGCAGAGGTTACGCAGAGTGCGCAAAGGAGCATCGAATCAGGTTTTCTCTGCGTCCTCTGCGTAACCTCTGCGCACTCTGCGTTCTTCCTCTTTGAAAAGCACGCCCTTGGGGCCGGTGACTACCGCACCGGCGTGACGATCACCGCGCCACCGGCCGCGGGCTGCTGCTCCGCCGGCGGCGTCGGAGCCACCTGTGTCGCGGGGGCGGACGTTGCCGGCGCGACGCGCGCAGGCGCCGCCGGCGCGCTCGGCGCCGAGACACCCGCGGCCCGCAGTTCCTCCGGCGTCACGATCTCGAACGCCCGCACCACCTTCTGCACGCCATTGATCTGGCGCGCGATCGAGGTCGCACGTTCGGCTTCGCGCTGCGTGACGCGCCCCATCAGGTACACGGTGCCGCGCTCGGTGACGACCTTGAAGGCGGTCGCCTGCAGGTCCGCCGCATCGACGAAGGAGGCCCGCACCTTGCCCGTGATCAGCACGTCGCCGGAGCGCTGGGGCAGCGTCGTGGGCGAGAGCACGCCGATCTCGTTGATCACGCTGCGCACGTTGTCCACGCGCGCGGCGATCTGCTCGGCCTGCTGGCGGATCGCATCGCCGGGCGCCTCGCCCGTGAGCAGCACCTGCCGGTTGTAGCTGGTCACGTTGATGTGCGCGCGGTCGCCGAAGGCCTCGCGCAGGCGCGCCGCCGTGCGCAGTTCGATCGCTTCGTCGTCGATCTGCGCGCCGGAGCTGCGGCGGTCGGACACCATCAGCATGGTGCCCGCGGCCGCGCCGATCACCAGCGGCGCGCAGCCTGCCAGCAGCGAAGCAAGCACGAGCGCGCAACCCGCGCGCAGGCCGAGGGTGGAGATGTCGAAGATCTTCATGGGGGGGTGTCCTGGTCGCCGAGGAGCTGGGCATCCACGCCGTCGCAGATGCAGTGGAGCGCGAGGATGTGCACTTCCTGGATGCGGGCGGTGCGTTCGTGCGGCACGCAGATGTGCACGTCGGTCTCGCGCAGCACGGTGGTCATCTTGCCGCCGCCACGCCCGGTGAGCGCCACCACCGTCATCTCGCGTTCGTGCGCGGCCTCGATGGCCGCCAGCACGTTGCCCGAATTGCCGCTCGTGGACAGCGCCAGCAGCACGTCGCCTGCCTGGCCCAGCGCACGCACCTGCTTGGAGAAGATGCGGTTGTAGTCGTAGTCGTTGGCGATCGCGGTGAGGATGGAGCTGTCGGTGGTGAGCGCGATGGCCGCAAGCTCCGGACGCTCGCGTTCGAAGCGGCCGACGAACTCCGCGGAGAAGTGCTGTGCGTCGGCGGCAGAGCCGCCGTTTCCGCACGCGAGCACCTTGCCTCCGCTGGTGACGCACGCCAGCACCGCCTGGACGGCTTGCGCGATGGGCTTGCTGAGGACTTGCGCGGACTGGTACTTCAGGTCGGCGCTGTCTGCGAAGTTCTGCTGTATGCGTTGCTCGAGCATCTTCGGAATGATAACGCTGTGCCTGCGCGTGATAAATCGCTGCGTGGTGCGCGCGCGGTGAACGCCTCGTTACGTGCTGAGGCGGGATGTTTCGAGCGCGCCCCGGTTGTAGTCCCTCTCGCACGGTTGCGGGAAGGAATGGCCGACGCCGTGGCGGACGTGACCCGACACGAGGTCCCGTGTGGAACTGACTTCCGCGGACCTGTGCATCGCCAATAGTTCACCTCGCTGGCTTCAGTGCCCGCAGGTTTCAAGTTCCACAAATCAAGTTCTAGGAGAAGTTGCAATGGCTGTTCTGAAAAAAATTGCTGGCCTGATCGCCGGTGCGTCCGCTGTCGCCGTGATCGGTGTCGCCGTGGCCCAGGGTGTTCCCCCGAACCCGTTCGTGTCGAACCCCGCTCTGGGCGCTGGCCAGCAGAGCTCCCACCTGACCTCCATGGGTGAGACGGGCATTCCCGCCCTGATCGACCAGGTCCAGACGGCCCAGACCGTGACGGTGCAGGAAGTGGCTCGTGTGGAGCAGCCCGCCGTCGTCGCCCAGGCTCCGGCCCCGGTGATCGTGGAAGAGCGCCAGGCCATGGGTGCCGCGCCCGCCCCCGTGATGGAAACGGCCCCGGCCCCGAAGGCCGACCGCGGTTAATCCCTGACCCGCCCCTTGCTGGGGCTTGCCCTGCGGGCAGGTCCTAGCCAGCATCGAAGGCCGCGCGCATCCACTGGATGCCGCGGCCTTCCATGCTGACGACGTCGAAG
>DATAGN010000324.1:0-2211 GCA_036263715.1 Ramlibacter sp. | reverse complement strand
CGCCCCCCACCCCCGACGCCAACCGCCCCTACAATCCGCGCCGATGAACAAGGATCCCTCCGTGGCGCGGGGACACGGATGGCTCACGCTCAACCTCGTGTCGCAGCTGGCCTTCGGTCTGCTGGCGATGACGATCTGCATCCCTTCGATGCAGGACTGGCCCGCCACTTTCGGCGCCAGCCAGGCAGCGGTGCAGCTCACCTTCAGCGCCTTCGTCGCCGCCTACGGCGGCATGCAACTCGTGTGGGGACCCTGGTCCGACCGCGCCGGCCGCAAGACGCTGCTGCTGGTGGGCCTGGTGCTCGCCTGCGCAGCCTCGCTGCTCGCCGCCTTCGCGCCCAACCTCAC
Organism: Ramlibacter sp.; assembly: GCA_036263715.1. Classification (GTDB taxonomy): domain Bacteria; phylum Pseudomonadota; class Gammaproteobacteria; order Burkholderiales; family Burkholderiaceae_C; genus Ramlibacter. The sequence goes on along the minus strand of DATAGN010000324.1, from coordinate 1,863 downwards.
GGTGCTCACGATTGCGCGCTTGCTGCAAGGCGCCGGCGCCGCCGCCGGCACCGTGATCTCGCGCGCGCTCGTGCAAGACCTCTTCACCGGCAACGAACGCACGCGCCGCATGGCCTTCATCGGCATGGCCATGGGCGTGACGCCGGCGCTGGCGATGGTGCTGGGCGGGCAGATGCACGTGCACCTGGGCTGGCGCTCCATCTTCCTGCTGATGGCCGCGCTGGCCGTGGCCCTGTTCATCGGTGCCTGGCGCGGGTTACCGCCGGACCAGCCGTCCAGCGAGCGCCAGGCACGCGGTGCGCGTGAACTGCTGGCGGGCTACGGGCGCCTGCTGCGCGAACCCGGCTTCATGCTCCACGTGGCGATCCTCGTGTCGACGACCGCCACCTTCTACACCTTCCTCGGCGGCGCGCCCGTCGTCTACAAGGCCTACGGCGTGACGCCCGAGCGCGTGGGCTGGTACATCATGTGCGTGCCGCTGGCGTACATGGTGGGCAACTACGTGACCACGCGGGTGGTGCGCCGCGTCTCGACGCGACGCATCATGGCTATGGGACAGGCCTGCACCGTGGGTGGCATCGTGATCGTCCTGCTGCTCGGCTTCGCCGGCGTGTATTCGCCGTTGGCGGTGTCGGTGCCGCTGATCCTGCTGGGCATCGGCCACGGCTTGCTCGCGCCGCCCACGCTCGCCGGCACGGTGGGGCTGGTGCCGGCGCTCGCGGGCGCAGCGGCTGCCGTCGCCGGCGTGATGCAGCAAATGAGCGGCGCGTTCGGTGCCTGGGTGATCGGCCTCGTGCCGCACGAGGGACACACCAACCTGGCGTGGCTGATGCTCGCGTGGACGCTGCTCGGCGTGGTGGCGCAGGCGCTGCTGCACCGCCGGCGCTAGGAGCAGGCTCCTAACCGGAACTCGTTTCCTTGGGCGTCGGGCTTGCGGTCTTGCCCAGCTGGTCGTCCTGCGGCTGCAGCACCGCGAGCAAGTCGGAGGTCGTGCGCAGGATCAGGTCGACGCCGGCATCGCGCAGTTCGTCCTCGGTGCCGAAGCCGCACAGCACGCCCACGGTCTGCGCGCCTGCCGACAAGCCGGTGCGCACGTCGATGGTCGTGTCGCCGATCATCAGGCACTCGCGCGGGTCCACGCCCATCTGCTGCGCGCCATAGATCAGCGGCTCGGGATGCGGCTTCATGCGGCGGGTGGTCTGGCTGCCGATCACCGCCTTGAACAGCTCGCGCACCTTGTAGTGCTCCAGGAAGCGTTCGACCCGCGGCGCGCTGCCGGTGGAGATCGTCACCATCGGATAGTGAGCGGCCAGTTTGTGCAGCATCTCCTGCACGCCCGCCACCATGTCGTGCGGCACTTCGTCCAGCGCCTCCGGGTTGCGCGTGTGGCCGGGGTCGGCCTGCCGCTGCTTCATCGATTTCAGGCGCGAACGCAGGCGATCCACCGGCGTGTCGAGGCCGAGCCGGTCGAGCAGCGCATAGGCGCCGTGCACCGGCGTTTCCAGGCCCATCACCACCTGCCGCGCGAGCCGTTCGCCGCGGCGCCCGCTGACGCCCGGCACCTTGTCGAGCAGCGCAGCGAGCTGCATGACGAGGTGGTCGTCGGTGTCGGCAATGGTGCCGTCGACGTCGAAGCAGAGGGCGCGGATGCGGCCGAGGTCCAGGGGCATGGGGGGAGCATAGTGCGGGGCGCCTGTCGCGTGCGTCGGCGCAGGCCGCACGATGCTTGCGCGGGTGTTGGGGTGCGCCTGCGGCGCAACCCAACCCACAGGGATGCCTTCGTAGGTTAATGGAATGGACGCCCCGCTCCCTACGGCATCTGGAGTGCCAAAGTGGGGGGTGGGAACCGCACCCACTAAAGCG
>DATAGN010000323.1:0-4566 GCA_036263715.1 Ramlibacter sp. | reverse complement strand
CACCAGCACTTCGGCCAGGATCAGGCGCCCGCGCGGCGTGTCCACCAGCGCATAGACGATCCCGGGATTCAGGTTCAGCGCCTGGTTGGCCGGGATGGTCCACGCGGTGGTGGTCCAGATGACGATGAAGGTGTCCGAATTGCTCCCTCCCCCTCCGGGGGAGGGTTGGGGTGGGGGCGCTGCGAGGCCGAAGGCCTCGAGCACCTTCCCCGGCTGGTCCGCCTTGAACCCCACGTCCAGCGTCTGCGACTTCTTGTCCGCGTACTCGATCTCGAATTCCGCCAGCGACGAGCCGCAGTCGAAACACCAGTACACCGGCTTCAAGCCACGGTAGACGAAGCCGCGCTCCACCACGCGCTTGAACGCGCGGATCTCGTCGGCCTCGTTGCTGAAGTCCATGGTGCGGTACGGCTGGTCCCAGTCGCCCAGCACGCCCAGGCGCTTGAAGTCCGCGCGCTGGATGTCGATCTGCTCGGTGGCGAAGGCGCGGCTGCGCGCCTGCATCTCGTCGCGCGGCAGGTTGCGGCCGAACTTCTTCTCGATCGCGTTCTCGATCGGCAGCCCGTGGCAGTCCCAGCCCGGGATGTAGGCCGCGTCCAGCCCCTTGAGCTGGCGCGACTTGACGATCATGTCCTTCAGGATCTTGTTGACGGCATGGCCCATGTGGATCTGGCCGTTGGCGTACGGCGGGCCGTCGTGCAGGATGAACTTCTGCCGGCCGCAGCGCGCCTCGCGCAGGCGCTTGTACAGGCCCTGCTCCTCCCATTGCTGCACCCAGCCCGGCTCGCGCTTGGGCAGGTCGCCGCGCATGGGAAAGGGCGTGTCGGGCAGGTTCAGGGTGGCGCGGTAATCGGTCTTGTCGGTCATGGAAAGCCTCGGATTCGTCATCCCGGGCAGGCGCCGGGATCCACTGTGAAGGGGTGGCGTGGATGGCGGGAAGCCCCCGCCATGGCGAATCAAATTCGGTCGCGCGTGGTCTGCCGCCGGGTTTCGGCGTGCGTGGAAGCGAAGAACGCGCGCGCGGCGTCGCAGTCCCGTGCGATGCCCGCCTTCAGGGCATCGAGACTGTCGTAGCGCAGCTCGTCGTGCAGTTTGTGCAGCAGTTCCACCCGGATGATTTTACCGTAGGCCCCTTCCGGGCCCAGGCTGGCCGGCCATTGCAGGCAATGCGTCTCCAGCAGCACCCGCCCGCCATTCACGTCGTTGGGGTCCAGCGAAGGGCGGATGCCCAGGTTGGCGACACCTTCGACCGGCTGCTCGCCCAGGCCATGCACCATCACGGCGAAGATGCCGCCGGCCGCCGCCTTCCAGTGGGCGAAGCGCAGGTTCAGGGTCTTGAAGCCCAGCTCGCGACCGAGCTTGCGGCCGTGGACCACGTGCCCGCTGATGCTGTAAGGCCGGCCGAGGAGGGCCGCGGCACCCGCCATGTCACCGCGGCCGAGTGCGTCGCGCACCGCCGAGCTCGACACCCGCACGCCATGCACCTCGTAGCTGTTCATGCGCGCCACGTCGAAGCCATGGCGGCTGCCGGCGGAATCGAGCATCGCGTAGTCGCCGGCGCGCCGGGCGCCGAAGCGGAAGTCGTCGCCCACCAGCGCGTACTTCGCGCCCAGGCCGCGCACCAGCACGTCCCCGATGAAGGTTTCGGGGGATTGGGCGGACAGCCGTGCGTCGAACCTCAGGATGACGCACTGGTCGACGCCGCACTTGCGCAGTTCGGCCAGCTTGTCGCGCAGCGTGGCCACGCGCGCCGGGGCCAGCTCGGGCTTGCGGTGCAGTTGCGCGAAGTAGTCGCGCGGGTGCGGCTCGAAGGTGAGCACGCAGCTGGGCACGCCGCGATGGCGCGCTTCGCTGTTCAGCAGCGCCAGCATGGCCTGGTGGCCGCGGTGCACGCCGTCGAAGTTGCCGATCGTGACCGCGCAGGCCCGGGCGATCTGGGGGTGGTGGAAGCCGCGCAGGATCTGCATCTGGGGTGATATCTTTTTGATAGCAGTCGGCGGGCGTGGCGACGGGCCGACGCACGCATGGCTTGCAACATTCGCTTTGCGAAAAGACGGTATATTGTCTCTCACGCTTGGGAGTCCAGGCTCCCCGGCGCGCTGTCGGTCTGTTCGTCGAATGAATAGGGAGGCGCGTTTTGAAGGTCTTGAAGCTGTCCGCCCAGGGACTGCCCCAGTCGTGGATTTCGCTGGAGCAGGCCGTGCTGCACTATGCCGCCGACCAGGTGCGCTGGGAGGCAGGGGCGGAGGTGGCCGTGTTCCGCGGGGGCGCCAATGCGCAGACCGGCCAGCAGTCGATCATCACGGTCAACAGCATCATCGGCACCAAGGGCGTGCCGAACATCAACCCTTTCGAGCTCAAGCCCGGCCTCACCAACGGCAAGCTGTTCTCGCGCGACCGCAACGTCTGCGCCTATTGCGGCGAGCAGCATTGCGAGGAAGAGCTCACCCGCGAGCACATCGTCCCCTTCGCCCAGAACGGCAAGGACCACTGGATGAACGTGGTGACGGCCTGCCGCGCCTGCAACCACCGCAAGGGCAGCCGCACGCCGGAGCAGGCGGGCATGTCGCTGCTGTACGCGCCCTACGTGCCGAGCCTGTGGGAAGACTTCATCCTGCGCAACCGCCGCATCCTGGCGGACCAGATGGAATTCCTGATGGCGCACCTGCCGAAGACTTCGCGGCTGCACGCCTGATCGGCCTCACCTCCCCGCACGGGCGGAGATGAGGCACGTCAGTACGTGAGCTCCAGGACGGTCACGTGGTCCTGGGCCGTCGGCCAGGTCCGCCCAACCACCTTCTCGCCGTTGAACTCGCCCACGATCGCACGGGGCGCGCCGGTCGGCTTCAGGCGTGAGCTCGCGACGCCCGCGCCCGGCAGCACGCCGGGCAGCGCCGCCTGCCCGTCCAGCGCCATGCGGTCGCGGTCCGGGTCGAAGTAGCCCCGGGGGCGCGTGAAGATCACCAGCGCCGGCCCGGAACGATCGCCTTCCGGGATGCGCTCGGGCCGCAGGTTCAGCACCGAGGTGGAACGCGGGAAGGGGCTGCGGTAGATGTGCGTGGTCGCATAGCCGGGGGCGGCCACCACGAACTCGTGAGGCGTGTCACGCTGCGCGGTGAAAGGGCCCCACCGTCCGTCTGCGCCGATCGCCTGCGCATGCACGGCGGCGCCGCGTCTCTCGCCCGAAGCCGGGTCGATGGCGAAGATCTCCAGGCGGGCGCCGGGCAGCGGCAGGTTGTTGGAGAAGTTGCCGCTGCCCGGGTCCGTCGACGACACGCCGCTGCCCGTCACCCTGCCGGACAGGACGACCCGGTCTTCCGGGATGACGTCGACCGTGGCAGGGGCCCGCCCGGTGATGAAGCGAAAGGTCGCATCGAAGGCGGCCGGCGAGAAGGACGTCTCGCGGTGGTCGATGCGCGGGATCACCACGTTGGTTGCGCCCTTGAGCTCGGGTCCCGCGTACGTGATGCCGGTTTCCAGCTTCGGATCGCCGATCCACTGGCCGCGCGGCTGCGCGAACTTGTCGTTGCTGTCGGAGCGGATCGTGAGCCATTTGACCGGACCCGTGACCTCGTCGCCCGCGGCATTCTTGGGAGCGTTGAGCTTCTGCAGGAAGGGTCCGTTGCCGGCGAACTCGCTGCCGGACGCGCGGCCCGTCACGTTCCAGACCCCGTGGTTCGGCACCCCTCCGAGGATGGCGTGGCTCACCTTGGCCGCGCCGCTGGCGTTCTGGATGTAGTTGCGCACGGCATAGCCGCCGCGCGAGTTCGCCACCAGCACCACCTGGCGTGCGCCGGTCGCCTGCAGCACCTCGTCGACGCGGGCGCGCAGGAACTCCATGTGCTCGGTGGTGGAGGTGCGTCCCGGCTGCGGGCGGCTGTCGTCGTCGCGCGCGAGCGGGTAAGGCAGGTCGAAGGCGTGCAGCCGGTCACGGGGCCAGCCGTTGGACTCGAAGCGCCAGATCGTCGTCTGCCAGATGGACGCGGCGTCGCCGTTGCCGTGCACGAAGACGATGGGCGGGTGCGCCGTCAAGGAAGGGCCGCCGGCGCAGGCCGACAGGCCCAGTGCGCCCGCGCTGGTGAGAAGGGTGCGACGGGTGATCATCGGTTTCCACCATCCCCGCCTTGGCGGGGACGACGAGGTCAGGCGAACACGCCCGCCGTGTCCTGCATCCGCTCCGACACCTCACCGAGGTGGTGCAGCGTGTCGCCGAAGGCCAGCTCCAGCTGCGTGAGCTTCTTGAAATAGTGGCTGCCCACGTATTCGTCGGTCACGCCGATGCCGCCATGCAGCTGCACCGAGTTCTGGCCGATGAAGCGCATGGCCACGCCCAGCTGGTACTTCGCACGTGCCATCGCGCGGCGACGTTCTTCGGTCGGCGCGTTCAGCTTGAGCGACGCGTAGTAGCTCATGGACCGCGCCAGCTCCTGCTGCATCTTCATGTCGGCCATGCGATGGCGCAGGGCCTGGAAGGTGGCCAGCGTCACGCCGAACTGCTTGCGCGTGTTCATGTACTCCGCGGTCAGCTGCATGGTCCTGTCCATTACGCCCACCGCTTCGGCGCAG
>DATAGN010000322.1:0-3671 GCA_036263715.1 Ramlibacter sp. | reverse complement strand
GGCGGTGATGGCGGGACTGGCGCTCTCCGCCGGCCTGAGCGTGTTGCGCCAGGCGCGGCGGGAGCTGCGGACGCGCGGCGCCTGACGCCGACAGGCAGGCCGCCAGTCCGCCTCGTCAGCGCATGATCTTGGAGATGATGTAGCCGGCAGCGAAGGCAATGCCCAGGGCGGCCAGCGGATTGCTGCGCACCTGCTCGCGGGCCATGTTGCCGTACTCTTCCTGCAGGCCCATCAGGCGATCGCCACCGGAGCCGAGCTTCTGCTCCAGGGAGTCCACGGCCTCGTGCAGGCTTTGCGCCATCTTGCGCACGCGGTTCGCGTCGCCATTCAGGCCGCTGCTGCCGTTGCTGCCGCTGGTTTCGGTGCTGGTGGGGAAGGGGTTCTGGGACGACGTTTCGGCGGTCATGGTTTCCTCTCTCGGCGCTTCGTTGCGGAATATGCCGGCCTCGGCCGGCGGAAGCTTCCACTGTAGGAAGCCCAGCGATTCGCACCTGTCGGAGAAGCAGCCGGACCGCGTGTAGGACTTGTCCTGCCGCAAAGCCGGAGGTGGGGTGATGCCCGACAATGGCGGCATGCACATCGCCCGGATCGCCGTCGTCGCCCTTCTGCTCAACCTGCCGCTGCTGGCGTGGAGCCACGCCGACGGGCACCGAGGCGCGGCGCCCGCGGTGGTGAAGGAACAGAAGCCCTGGGGCATCGCCGGCGAGCGGTCTACCGCGTCCCGCACCATCGAGGTCCGGATGACGGACGACATGCGCTTCACGCCGGATCGCATCGAGGTCCGCCAGCGCGAGACCATCCACTTCGTCGTGCGCAACGCCGGCAAGGTACTGCACGAAATGGTCATCGGCACGCCGCGGGAGCTTCGCCGGCACGCCGTGATGATGAAGAAGCACCCCAACATGGAGCACGACGATCCCTACGGGACGCACGTCGCGGCCGCTCGGACGGGCGAGATCGTCTGGAAGTTCAACCGAGCGGGCAGCTTCCAGTTCGCATGCCTGATCCCCGGCCACTTCGATGCCGGCATGGTCGGCACCATCGTGGTCACGCCGCGCAAGGACAGGTAGGGTTCAGCGCAGGTCGGCGCTCGCGGCGCGGATCGCCTCCGCCGAGCGGCGCAACGCCTGGACCTCGGGCTCGGACAGCGGCACCTTCAGGACGCGCTGCACCCCGGCACGACCGACGACCGCGGGCAGGCTGAGGCACACGTCCGCGATCCCGTACTCACCCTGCACAAGCGTGGAGACCGTGAGCACCGAGGCTTCGTCGCGCACGATCGCCTCGACGATGCGCATCAGCGCGGCGGCGATGGCGAAGTTGGTCGCGCCCTTGCGGCGGATGATCTCGTAGGCCGCATTGCGCACGCGCAGCGCGATCGCCTCCAGCTCCTGGGCGTCGCAGCTGCGGCCGGTCTCCGCGCAGTACGCCTGCAGTCCCATGTTGCCGATGCTGGCGGTGGACCACGCCACGAACTCGCTGTCTCCGTGTTCACCGAGCACGTAGGCATGCACGTTGCGTGCGTCCAGTCCGTAGTGCGCCGCGAGCTCCGCGCGCAGCCGCGCCGAGTCGAGCACGGTGCCCGAGCCGATCACGCGGCCGCTGGGCAGGCCGGACATGCGCAGCGCGGCCCAGGTGAGCGCATCCACCGGGTTGGTGGCCACCAGCAGCAGGCCGTCGGGATTGGCCTGCACGACGTCACCCACGATGCCGCGCAGCGCTTCGACGTTGCGCTGCATCAGCGCGGTCCGGCTCTCGCCCGGCTTCTGCGCCGCGCCAGCGGTGATCACCGTTGCGATCGAGCCGGCGGCATCGGCGAGCGTCCCCGCGCGCACGTGCACGGGCCGGTGGAAGGGCACCGAGTGGACGATGTCCATCACCTCGCCTTCGGCGCGCGCGGGGTCCGCGTCGACGACCACGATCTCGCGCACGAGGCCGGACGCGGCGAGGGTGTACGCGTAGGTGCTGCCGACGCGGCCGGCGCCGACGATGGTCAGTTTCGTGGAGTCACTCATGGGCGGGAGAGTGCGTCGCGGACGACGGACGGGAACTCAGTTCCAGTAAGCCTCGGACGCGTAGCGACGCAGCATCCGATGGCTGTTGAAATACGAGCCGTTGCGCGAGATGGTGGACTTCATGATCATCGGCCAGCTGCTGCTGCGCTCGAAGTACGTGGGCAAGACCGTCCCTTCCAGCTTCTCGTAGAGCGATGCCGCATGCCGGCTCGGGTCGTTGTCGCCATCCTCGCCGATCGCCCAGCCGGTGACGCCCTCCTCGCAGCCTTCGACCCACCAGCCGTCCAGCACGCTCAGGCTCGGCACGCCATTGAGCGCCGCCTTCATGCCGCTGGTGCCCGACGCCTCCAGCGGCGGCCGCGGCGTGTTCAGCCACAGGTCGACGCCGCTGACCACGTGGCGCGCGACCTCGAGGCGGTAATCGGGGACGAACACCACCGGCACGTCCTCGCCGAGCTCGCGCGCCCACTGGTGGATGTTGGAGATGTGCTGCTTGCCGGGCTCGTCGTGCGGATGCGCCTTGCCCGACACCACCACCTGGAACGGATAGCGGCGCGCGATGCCGCGCAGGCGCTCGAGATCCGTGAACAGCAGGCCCGGGCGCTTGTAGTCCGTCATGCGCCGCGCAAAACCGATCGTGAAGCGCTGCGGATCCAGCCGATGGGCACCGGTCGCGCCGGCGACCGCCTGCAGCAGGTCGCGCTTGCAGAGCGCATGCGCAGCCATGATGTCGGCGTCCGGAATGCGCGGCACGCGCGCCAGCAGCTCCGGCTCGTGGTACCACTGCGGGATGTAGCGATCCAGCAGCACGGCCATGGGCGGCGCGGTCCACGTGAGCGGATGCACGCCGTTGGTGATCGCGTGCACTTCGTAGCCGGGGAACAGCGCACGCGACGTTTCCGCATGCCGGTCCGCCACGCCATTGACCCAGCCGCACAGCGACAGGCCCAGCCGGGTCATGTTCAGGCGCTCCTCGCCGCCCAGGCGTCGCAGCACGCGCGGCTTGACCAGGCCCGTCGCCAGGTGCTCCGCGAGCGGATACGGATATTGGTCGTGCCCGGCCTCGACCGGTGTATGGGTGGTGAAGACACAGCGGCCGCGGACCTGCCCGATCGCGTCCTCCAGCTGCTGCTCGTGCGCGTCGCCCGCGCCCAGTTCGCGCAGCAGCTCCAGCGTCAGCAACGCCGAGTGGCCCTCGTTGAGGTGGTACTTCTGCACCCGGATGCGCAGCGCATGCAGCATGCGCACGCCGCCCACGCCGAGCACGATCTCCTGGCACAGGCGATAGGTCGAGTCGCCGCCGTACAGGTAGTGCGTGAGCCGGCGGTCTTCCTCGCCGTTCTCCGGCAGGTCGGTGTCGAGCAGGATCACCTGCACCGGCGGGAAGTTGCGCGAGCGCGTGCGCACGTCGTACTGCCAGGCGCCGATCCATACCGCGCGGCCGCCCACTTCGACTTGCACCTTGCAGGGCAGGCGGCGCAGCCGCGTCGCGGGATCCCAGGCTTCCGGGCGCTCGGCCTGGGCGTTGTCGACGATCTCCTGGCGGAAGTAGCCCGCGCGGCTGACCAGCGTCACGCCGACGATGGGCACGCCCAGGTCCGCCGCGCTGCGCATCATGTCGCCCGCCAGCACGCCGAGGCCGCCGCTGTACGTAGG
>DATAGN010000321.1:0-6227 GCA_036263715.1 Ramlibacter sp. | reverse complement strand
CGCGGTGATGTGGAGCCATGCGCGCATGACTTACACCGAAGTGGCGGCCATCCTGGCCAACACCCGCGGCCCGGAAGCAAACCGGCGCAAGGACCTGGTCCAGCATTTCCTCAACCTGCACGACGTGTACCGCGCGCTGCTGAAGGCCCGCAATGCACGCGGCGCGGTCGACTTCGAAACGACCGAGACGCAGATCATCTGCGACGAGAACGGGCGCATCGAGCAGATCGTGCCGCGCACGCGCAACGACGCGCACAAGCTGATCGAAGAGGCGATGCTGGCGGCGAACGTCTGCACCGCCGATTTCATCCTGCAGGCGGAGCACCCCGGCCTGTACCGCGTGCACGAAGGGCCGACGCCGGAGAAGAAGGAGATCCTGCGCGGCTACCTCAAGGCGATGGGCGTGGGCATGACGATCAGCGACGATCCGACGCCCGGCGAGTTCCAGAAGATCGCGGACGCCACCCGCGACCGGCCCGACGCCCAGCAGATCTCGACGATGCTGCTGCGTTCGATGCAGCAGGCGATCTACTCGCCCTTCAACAGCGGCCACTTCGGCCTGGCGTACGAGGCCTACACGCACTTCACCAGCCCCATCCGGCGCTATCCGGACCTGCTGGTGCACCGGGTGATCAAGGCGATCCTGGGCAAGGAGAAATACCAGCTGCCGGCGCTGCCGACGCCGGGCGAGGCGCACGAGAAGCTGGCACGCAGGCTGGCGTCGCGCGCCTCGGCACCGACGCAGAAGCCGAAAGCCAAGGTCAACGCCTCGCCGCGCGAGATGCAGGCCTGGGAAGCGGCGGGCCTGCATTGCAGCGCCAACGAGCGCCGCGCCGACGAAGCCAGCCGCGACGTCGAAGCCTGGCTCAAGTGCAAGTACATGCGCGACCACCTCGGCGAGGAGTACTCCGGCGTCGTCACCGCGGCCACCAGCTTCGGCATCTTCGTGACGCTCGACGCGATGTACGTCGAAGGCCTGGTGCACATCACCGAGCTGGGCGGCGAGTACTTCAAGTTCGACGAGGCGCGGCAGGAACTGCGCGGCGAGCGCACCGGCATCCGCTATGCGATCGGCTCGCGCCTGCGCGTGCAGGTGAGCCGGGTCGACCTCGATGGCCGCAAGATCGACTTCCGCCTGGTGCGCGACGACGAGGAGTTCCTCGCCCGCGCCATGAAGGAGAAGGGCGTCGCGGCGAACCGGGGCGAAGCCGCCGAAGCGAAGCCGGGCGCCAAGCGCGCGGCGAAGAAGGCGGGCGCGAAGGCGAAGCGCTCGCCGCTGGACGCGGTAAAGTCCGCCGCCAAGAAGGCCGCGTCGAAGACGCGTGCCGTGCGCAAGACCCGGCGCTGAGCGGGTCACGGGGAGGGGACAGGAACATGGCAGGACAACAAGCCGCGGCCGGCCAGGTCGCGATCGTCACGGGCGGCGGCACCGGCATCGGCAAGGCGGCGGCGCTCGCGCTGCTGGGCGCCGGCTGGCGCGTCGTGGTCGCGGGCCGTCGCGTCGAGCCGCTGCAGGAGGTGGCGAAGCAATTTCCGCAGCAGGCACTCGCCGTGCCCACGGACATGACCGATCCGGATGCGGTGCGCAAGCTGTTCGACGAGACGGTCAAGGCCTTCGGCCGCGTGGACCTGCTGTTCAACAACGCGGGCAAGGGCCTGCCGGCGAATCCGCTGGAAGACATGTCGGTCGAGGACTGGAAGTCGGTCGTCGACACCAACCTCAATGGCATGTTCTACGGCATCCAGAACGCCTTCCGGGTGATGAAGTCGCAGGAGCCCCGGGGCGGCCGCATCATCAACAACGGCTCGATCTCGGCCTACGCGCCGCGGCCGCATTCGATCGCATACACGGCGACCAAGCACGCAGTGGGCGGCCTCACCAAGGCCGCGTCGCTCGATGGCCGTCGCTACGACATCGCCGTGGGGCAGATCGACGTCGGCAATGCGATGACCGACCTCGCCGCGCGCATGGCCAAGGGCGTGCCGCAGGCCAATGGCGACATTGCCGTGGAGCCGCTGATCGACGTGAACATCGTGGGCCAGTCGGTGCTGTACATGGCCAGCCTGCCGCTGGAGGCGAACATCCTGTTCCATACGGTGATGGCGACGAAGATGCCGTTCGTGGGGCGGGGGTGATCCCTGTTGGGGTGCCTTCGGCAACCCAACCTACGAACGGGTGATGCGTGTCGCTGTCGGGGTTCGCCTGCAGGCTCACCCCGACCTACGTTGGCCCCGTCGGTTGGGTTGCGCGCACGCGCACCCCAACATCTCCCCGTAGGTTGGGTTGCGCGCACGCGCACCCCAACATCTCCCCGTAGGTCGGGGTGAGCGCGCTTCGCGCCGAACCCCGACGTTCACCCGCCACCCAGCGCACTGGCCGTGAGCGGCCTCTCCCCCGGCCAGCGATCCGCCGCCGCGCCGTGCAAATACACCGCCGCACACGCTGCGGTCATTGCGTCTTCCCCCCGCGCCAGCCGCGCCGCGACCATCCCCGCCAGCACATCCCCCGTCCCCGCGATCGCCAGCCGCGCGTTGCCCGTCGGATTGATCCGCAGCTCACCGCGCGCTGACGCGATCACCGTGCCCGAGCCCTTCAACACCACCACGCACCCGAAGCGCTGCGCCAAACCCCGCGCCGCCGCGAGCCGGTCCGACTGCACGCCGGCCGTGTCGCTCCCCAGCAGCCGCGCCGCCTCCAGCGGATGCGGCGTCAGCACCGTCGGCAGGCCGCGCCCTGCGCGCGCCTGCAGGCCCGCCTGCAGCTGCGCGTCCGCGCCGATCGCGTTGAGGGCATCCGCATCCAGCACCAGCGCCTGCGCATGCAGCACGCGCGGCAGCGTCGCGCGCACCGCGTCCCCGCCGCCGCAGCCGCAGGCGACCGCCATGCGCGAGAGATCGAGCGAGTCCCAGGTGCGAAGCATCAGGTCGGGCTGCTGCGCATCCAGGGCAGGCGCGGCAGGATCGAGCAGGCCGACGAACACGCGGCCGGCGCCGTGGTGCAGCGCGGCGCGCGCGGCGAGCAGCGCCGCGCCCACCATGCCGGCGGCGCCGCCGATCACCGCGACGTCGCCGTAGCTGCCCTTGTGGCTGGCGTGCAGGCGAGGTGACTCCCCAGGCGCGCCACCGAGCCAGGCCACCGGTGCCTCGCCCGCGTTCGCCACTTGCAGGTCGTCGAACCAGACCTCGCCGCCGGCGTCCCGGCCGTGGCCAGTGAACAGGCCGGGCTTCAGCGCGAGCAATGCCAGCGTGTGCGTCGCCCGCACGACCTCCGCGGCCATGCCGGTGTCGGCGTCCAGCCCCGACGGCAAGTCCACCGCGAGTACCGGCGCGCCCCGTACGTTGATGCTGCGAATGTGTTCGAGCAGCGCGCCTTGCGGCGGGCGCGTGCTGCCGATGCCCAGCAAGGCATCGATCGCGAGGTCCCACGCAGCCGGCGGCGCATCGGCGAACACGACGCCGGCATCGCGCGCCCGCTGCCAGGACGCGCGCGCATCCTGCGGCGCGCGTGCCGTGTCGCCCAGCCAGGTCACGACCGGCTCCTTGCCCCATGCCTTCAGGTGCATGGCCGCTTCGAGGCCGTCGCCACCGTTGTTGCCGGGACCGCAGGCGATCCAGATCGTGCGCGCGTGGGGGGCGATCGCCAGCGCCAGGCGGGCGACTGCGAGGCCGGCGCGCTGCATCAGCGTGTGCGGGGGCAGGGCGGCGCCAGCGCGCTCTTCGAGGCGGCGGGTGGCCGCGATGTCGAAGAGCGGCCACGGGGTGCCAGGGGTGATGCGCCGCATCGGGGGATTGTGCGGCTTCGCCGCACCATGGGAAGCCCTGGATCCCCGCCGCCGCGGGGATGACGCACTAGCCCGCCAGCCGCTCCACGCCCAGGCCTTCCAGGTCCACCTCCGCCGGGCGCGAGGACATCAGGTCCGCCACGGCGCGCGCACTGCCGCAGGCCAGGGCCCAGCCACTCGAGCCGTGGCCGATGTTGATCCACACGCCCGGCACGCCCGTGGCGCCCAGCACCGGTGGGCCATCGGGCAGCATGGGCCGCGCACCTTTCCACTCCTGCACGGCAGCGCCGGTGTTGGCCAGTTGCGCGGCACCGGGGAACCAGTCGTGCAGCACCTTGTAGAGCGTCTGGATCGCGCCCGGGCGCTTGCGGTTCGGCTCGCCGCCGATCTCCGCGCTGCCGGAAACGCGCACGCGATTGCCCAGGCGCGAGATCGCCACCTTGTAGCGCTCGTCCATCACGCCGCTGCGCGGCGCGTTCAGCGGCTCGCGGATGGGCGCGCTGATGGAATAGCCATGCACCGCCGCCAGCGGTACGCGCAAGCCCACCGGGCGCAGCAGCGCCGCCGAGGTCACGCCCCCGCAGACCACCACCGCGTCGAAGCGCTGGCTGGTGGGCGCCGCATCCGTCCCCCGCGTGATGCGCAGGTTCGTCGGTTGCTGCGGGTCCAGCGGGGCCACCGCGCAGTTGAATTCGAACTTCGCCCCCAGCGCCTGCGTCTGGTTCTTCAGCAGCAGCGCGAATTGCCGGCAGTTGCCCACCTCGTCCTCAGGCAGCCACACGGCGCCTGCGAACGGCGTGTCCGGGTTCATCGCCGGCTCCAGCGTGCGCGCGCGCTCGGCGTCCACTTCCTCGAACTTCACGCCGGCATCGCGCAGCACCTGCAGGCCCGGCTGCACCATCCGGCGGTCCTTCTCGGAGCGCAGCAGCACCATGTAGCCGCTGCTGTGGTCGTAATCGAGCTGCAGGTCTTCGGTCAGCTGGTGCAGGCGGTGCCGGCTGTAGAAGGCCAGGCGCTGCATGCGGCTGCGGTTGGCCAGGTAGGTGTCGAGGTCGCAGGCGCTGCGCCAGCGCATCATCCAGCGCAGTTCGTGCGCCGCCAGCGGCCAGCACACGCGCACCGGCGCATGCCGGCTGAACAGGTAGCGCGCCACCTTCATCGTCATGCCCGGTGCGGCCCACGGCGTGACATAGCCGGGGGCGACCACGCCTGCATTGGCGAAGCTGGTCTCTAGCGCGGCGGCGCCGTGCCTTTCGAACACCGTCACTTCATGGCCGTCGGCCGTCAGCTCGTACGCTGTGGTCACGCCGATGATGCCGGCGCCCACGATGGCGACTCTCATGCGGGTCAGGAAGTGGAGGTGGACAGCAGATGCTCGATCTGCAGGGAGAGGTCCAGGACGGCGTCGTCGCGCATCGCGCCTTGCCACACCATCAGGCCCACCGGCAGTTCGTCCGGCGCGTGGCAGGGCAGCGACAGGGCGCAGCCGTCGAGCATGTTCACCACGCTCGTGTTGCGCAGCAGGAGCGCGTTGACGCGGAAGAAGGCTTCGTCGCGCTCGCCGCCCGGCGCGACGTCGGCGATCGCAGGCGCCACGATGGGAACCGTGGGCGACAGGGCCGCGTCGTAGCCGGCCAGGGCCTGCTCGATGCCGGCGATCCAGGCGCTGCGCGCCCGGTGCAGGTCGATGTACTCCCAGGCCTTCATGTTGGCGCCGCGCTCGATGCGCACCCGCACGCGCGGGTCGTAGCGCGAGCCTTCGCGCGCGATCAGCTGGCGGTGCGCCGTGTAGCTTTCAGCCGCGGCGAAACCGCCGGTGGACTGGATGCTGCCCAGGTCCTGGATCTGCGCGAGCGGGATCTCTTCCACGCGGGCGCCGGCGGCGCGCAGGCGCTGCAGCGTGCGCTGGAAGGCGCGCAGCACGGTGGCGTCGCCGCCATCGAGCATCTGCGTCGTGGGCACGGCGAAACGGCAGGCGGCCAGCGGCTTGCCTGCGAGCGTGACCTTGCGCTCGGCCAGCACCTCGTGCGCCAGCACCGCATCGCGCACGCTGCGCGTCATCGCGCACACGGTGTCCAGCGTCGTCGACAGCGGGTACGCGCCCGCCAGGGGGGTCAGCCGCGCCGTGTTCTTGAAGCCGACGATCCCGCACAGGGCCGCCGGGATGCGAATCGAGCCGCCGGTGTCCGAGCCCAGGCCGATGAAGGCGCTGCCGGTGGCCACCGACACCGCCGCGCCCGAGGACGAGCCACCGGGAATGCGGGCGACCTGCGGGTCGCACGGGTTCGGCGGCGTGCCGTAGTGCGGGTTGACGCCGACCCCCGAGAACGCGAACTCGCTCATGTTGGTGCGGCCGACGACCACGCCGCCGGCGGCGCGCAGCCGCGCCACAGCGAGGGCGTCGCCGCGCGCGGGCTGCGCGTCGACGAGGGCGATGGAGCCGCA
>DATAGN010000320.1:0-4415 GCA_036263715.1 Ramlibacter sp. | reverse complement strand
GGGGCCCTGGCGCCGCTTGCCGCCGGAATTGCTGGCGCGGCGCTGCTCCCATTCGCGCATCTGCTTCATGGCGCTGTCCGAACCCTGGCCGCCATGGCCCTCGCCTTGCGGCTGCGGCTGTTGCTGCTGCTGGCTCTGGGCCGACGTCTCGCCGTCTTCGGGACTCAGTTGTTCTTGCTGCTGGGACATTGGACGAACTTTTCTCTCACTTCCACTATCCTGCTGCACGATGGCTCGGTCATCTGTAGGACGGGTTCAGCAGCATCTATGGGAAGAATGCGGCCCTTCCTTCACGCTGACGGCAGGCTCAGCGTGAAGGTCGTGCCCTCCGTCGCGTTGGAAGTCGCGCTCACCGAGCCGCCGTGCGCCTGCCCGATGGCCCGCACGATGAACAGCCCCAGCCCGACGCCTTGCGCCATGGCCCCGGCACCCCGCACCAGCGGCTCGAACAGCCGCGGCATGACGTCGGGCGGGATCGGGGCGCCCTCGTTGTGGACATGGATGCGTACGACGCCGTCGCCACCTTCGGTGCGGATCGTGATGGGTCGCTGGGCTGCCCCGTGATTCGCCGCGTTGGCCACGAGGTTCCCCACGGCCTGCACCAACCGGTCCGCATCCGCCTGGCAGTGGCCGGGGCCGCTCCTTTCGTGCCTCACCGTGCACTGCGGGAACGCGACCTGGAGTTCCGAAGCGGCATCCGCCATCACCTGGTGGATGTCGATCGGCGCCTTGCGGATGGTGAGCCCACCGCCGACGCGGGCCTGGGTGAAATCCAGCAGGTCACCGATGAGGTGTTGGACGCGCTGCACGGCGCGCGCGACGCGCGCGACGGCCGCCTTCTGCTGTTCCGGCCCGACGCCGCGCTCCAGCAGGACGGTGCTCATGTGGATGACCGAAAGGGGGTTGCGGATGTCATGGCTGACCACGCCCACCAGCTGTTCCGCGAATTTCGAGCGCTCCTCGGCATGCGCCCTGGCAGCCTGCAGCTCCTCCTGGTCGCGGGCGTGCTGGGCCGCCAGTTCCTCCGCCCGCTTGCGTTGCAGCAGCAGTTCCCGCTCGTACTTGTGCCGGTCCTCGGCCACGAAGAAGGCGATCTGCAGCAGCACCTGCCCGCTCCAGGCGCGCTCGACGATGTTGACGATCATGGGTAGCGTGCTGCCGTCCTGGCGCTTCAGGTCGAGCTTCACCTCGGCGACCGACGATTGCATGCGCAGCAAAGGCTGCAGGTGCGTCTGCCAGAAGATCCGGCCGCCCATGGTCATCAGGTCCTGCAGGCGCACCTTCGCGAGCAGCTCCTCTCGGGCATAGCGCAGCCACTGGCAAGCCGTCGAATTCGCGTGCAACAGGTGTCCGTCGGAGCCGGCGACGAGCAAGCCGCACGGCGCCACGTCGTACAACTGCTCGACCCCGGGCAGCGGGGGCACTTCCATGGTGCTAGAGGCCGCGCAGGAACTGCTCGATGGCGTCCGTGCTCGGACCGGGGGCGCTCAGGTGCGGGCAGTGCCCGACGTTCTCGATCACCTGCAGCGTGCAGTTCGGGATGTGGCGCTTCAGGTATTCGCCCACGCTCACCGGCGCGATCAGGTCTTCGCTGCACTGGAGCACGAGCGTCGGCGCCTGCAGCGCGGGAAGATCCGCACGGTGGTCCGACAGGAAGGTCACCCGCGCGAACTGCTTGGCGATCTCGGGATCGGTGCGGCAGAAACTGTTGGTCAGCTCCTGGGCCAGCTCGGGCTGGTCGGGCGCTCCCATGATGGCCGGCGCCATGTTGCTGGACCAGCCGAGGAAGTTGCTCTCCATCGTCTCGAGGAGCGATTCGATGTCGGCGCGCGTGAAGCCGCCGACGTAGTCGCCGTCGTTGATGTAGCAAGGCGAAGGGCCGACCATCACCTGCGCCAGGAACTGGTCCGGGGACTGCACGTTGGCCAGCATGCCGATCATGGCGCTCACCGAGTGGCCGACGCAGATCGCCGGCGCATCGGTCACTTCGGCCAGCACCTCGCACAGGTCCGTGGCATAGCCGTGCAGGGTCCGGTACTTGTCGGGGTCGTAGGCGGACAGGTCCGACTGGCCGCTGCCCACCAGGTCCATCAGGATGCAGGTATGGGTCTCGCAGAAATGCGGCGCCAGCAGCCGCCACATGTTCTGGTCGCAGCCGAAGCCGTGCACGAACAGCATCGGCGGGCCCTTGCCACGCACGTGGACGTTGTTGCGCGTCAGGACGGACATGCGATCAGGCGATCTCGCGCTCTGCGATGCGGCCGGGGAAGGCCTGGAGGTAGGCGCGCAGCTCGCCGAACTGCGCCTTGGAAATCACGCCGTCGGCGCCGAGACGGATGCAGCGCTGGCGCACCACGGGCGTCACGAAGTCGCTGAAGACGAGCGCCGCGCCGTACGCGTCCTTGTTGCAGCGGGTCAGGAGCGTGAATCCGGAGCCTTCCGCCAGCAACAGGTCGATGATGGCCAGATCCCATCCGCCCTTGTGGCGATACAGCCAGTCCGTCGCGGCGGTCTCGCCGGATGCGACGCCGACCACCTCGAACCCGCCGACGGAGTCCAGCAAACCCTGGATCAACTCCAGCATCGGCTTCTGGTCTTCCACGATCAGCACACGTACAGCCATCCCAACCTCCGCAACCCGCAAGAAAATCCGCAATTCATTGCGGGCAGGCCCCGACAATGAAAGATGAAAGCGGCGGATTGTGTCTGAGACTTTCCGACCGCGATGTAGGAAGTATCCGACGGCATCCTGGCGCGGCCCCGCGCGGCTTGCACCTAGAATCGCGCCTGCTGGAGACTTGGGGGAGCGGTTTAACCCAGCGGTCTTGAAAACCGCCGGCGTCCTGGACGCCCGTGAGTTCGAATCTCACAGTCTCCGCCGCTACACCTGCGCCTGCGGGTCGTGGGCCCGCAGCAGCAATTGCTGCAATTCCTCGATCGAATAAGGCTTCGCCAGGACGGACTGCGCCAGCCCCGGCGGAAACTCGCGGGCACCGGCGTACCCGGTCGCGAATGCGATGTACAGGTCGGGATGCCGCTGCCTGGCCGAAACCGCGAGCGCGATGCCGTCGCGCCCGGGCAGGGACACATCGGTGAGCAGCAGGTCGTAGCGCTCGGTCTCCAGGGCCGCCTCCGCATCGTCGGCGCACGCCACCGCGACGGTGTAGGCACCCAGCATCTGCAACAGCTGCTGCGTGGTTTCCCGCAGGTCCTGCTGGTCCTCCACGAGCAGCACGCGCACGGTCGATGGCGCCGTACCCTGCGTCGCCCCCGTGGGGCGCTGTGTCGACCCGGCCGCCGCCTGCGGCGCCTCGCGTTCGGTCGCGGCCGCTGCCTGGTCGAGCACGCGGCGCACCTTGCGGGCCAGGTCCTCCTGCCGATACGGTTTGCTCAGGAGCTCCACGCCGGCGTCGAGCCTGCCGGCGTGGACGATCGCGTTCTGGGTGTAGCCGGAGGTGAAGAGCACGCCGATGCGCGGATGGATGCCGCGGGCGAGCTGCGCCAGCTCCGGGCTGCGCAGCGGCCCGGGCATCACGACGTCGGTGAACAGCAGGTCCACCTTCGCCCCGCTTTGCAGGACGGTCAGCGCGGCCTGCGCGTCGTTCGCCCTGAGCGTGCGGTAGCCGAGCGCCTGCAGCATGCGCACCACCGAGGCCTGCACGGCGAGGTCGTCCTCGACGACCAGGATGGTCTCGCTGCCACCGACCACCGTCTGCGCGGGTGGCGCCACCGTCGCCACCTCCTGCTCCATGGTGCGAGGCAGGTACAGCTTGACCGTCGTTCCCTGCCCCGGCTCGCTGTAGACCCGGATGTGGCCGCCGCTTTGCTTGGCGAAGCCGTAGGCCATGCTGAGCCCGAGGCCCGTGCCCTGCCCTTCCGGCTTGGTGGTGTAGAAGGGCTCGAAGACCCGGGCGAGCACTTCCGGCGGCATGCCCGTGCCGTCGTCCGAGACTGCGACCATGACGTACTGGCCTGGCCGCACGTCGCTGGCCACAGCGGCATACGCGTCGTCGAGCGTGCAGTTGGCCGTTTCGATGGTCAGGCGTCCACCGCCCGGCATCGCATCGCGCGCATTGATGGCGAGGTTCAGGACCACGTTCTCCAGCTGGTTGGGGTCCGCCATCGTGGTCCACAGCCCCGCGGCCAGCACGGTTTCGATCTCGATGCGCTCGCCCAGGGAGCGGCGCAACAGGTCGTCCATGCGTGAGATGCGCCGGTTCACGTCGAACGGGATGGGCTGCAGCGGCTGCTTGCGGGCAAAGGCGAGCAGTTGGGCCGAGAGCTTGGCGCCGCGCTCGACGGCGCCGAGGGCGGCGTTGACCAGCGGTGCGGCACCCCCGGGGACTTCGCGCTGGAGCAATTGCAGGTTGCTGCCGATCACCTGGAGCACGTTGTTGAAGTCGTGCGCCACGCCG
>DATAGN010000319.1:0-3176 GCA_036263715.1 Ramlibacter sp. | reverse complement strand
CATCTTGGGATTGAGTCCGCCGCGTTTGGCCTGTTCGGCGGTCAGGCCCCAGTTGTTCCACACCGTGTCGGGCGTCGACTCGCTGAAGTGCGGCAGCCACTTGTGGCCGCGGCCCGCCGCCACGACCGGGAAGCCGCAGGTGCGTGCCCAGTCCACCAGGTCGCAGATCAGCGCCGGCTGGTCGCCGAAGGCCAGCGAATACAGCACGCCCGCTTCGGCCGCCTTGCGCGCCAGCAGCGGCCCGCAGAAGGCGTCGGCCTCCACGGTCACGTTCACCACGTGCTTGCCGTTGGCGAAAGCTTCCAGGCAGTGATCCACGGCCGCGATCGGATGGCCCGTGCACTCCACCACCACGTCGACCGCGGGGTGCCGCACGAGCGCCTGCCAGTCCTCGCCGATGTGCGTCTTGCCGGTCTTCACCGCATCGTCGATGGATGCGGCCGTGGTGCGTTCCGCCTCCCAGCCCACGCGGGCGAGGTTGGCGCGCGCATTCGCCGGCGACAGGTCGGCAATGGCGACCAACTGCACGCCGGGCGTGCGCGGCACCTGCGCCAGGTACATGGAGCCGAACTTGCCGGCGCCGATCAGGCCGACGCGAATGGGCTTGCCTTGGGCGGCACGTTGCTGGAGTTTTGCGTACAGGGACATGAATGAGCCTCCTGGGTCCCCGCCTACGCGGGGATGACGGCTTGCGCCGTCACTTTCCTGATCTGGTCGATAGGTTCCGGCGAAGTGACCAGCGCACTGGCGGGCATGCCGTTCTTCCACGGCAGGTCCACGGGATAGTCCTGGCGCAGGCAGTCGTCCGGCAGGCAGGTGATGGGCGTGAAGTCGCGGTGCGCGATGTACTCCGGGCGCTTGAAGCGGCGGATGTGGTTGGAGACGGCGCACAGCGACAGGTACACGCTCACGCGGTTCCAGGGCGACAGGTTGCTGGTGGACGCATGCACCAGGCAGCTGTGGAACAGGATCATGGAACCGGCCGGGCCCTTGGGGCTGACGATGCCGCCGTTCTTGCCGCCGGCGCGGTCCACCAGCTTCGTGATCAGTTCGGGATCCACGGTCCACAAGGGATAGCTCGTGGTGGTGAGGTCGTGCTTGGCTTCGACCACGCCCTTCTTGTGGCTGCCGGGGATGAACATCAGCGGCCCGTTGAACTCGTTGACGTCGTCCAGGAAGATCGCGACGTTCATCGCGCGCTCCGTCGGCATCATGTCGTCGTTCAGCCAGGTGCCGTAGTCCTGGTGCCACTGCCACACGTCGCCCTCGAAGGCCATCTTGCCGTTGATCTTGAACTGGTGCATGTAGACCTCTTCGTCGAAGAGTTCCATGACCGGCTCCACCATGCGCGGATGGCGTGCGAGTTTCGCGAAGGGCTCGCTGTACAGGTGCGCCGCGAAATTGGTGCGCACCGCGTCGCTGCCTTTCTCGCGCACGTTGAAGGCTTCGCGCCGTGCATACAGCGCCGGCACCGCTGCGTTCAGCGTCCTGGTTTCCTCCGGCGTGAAGAGGCCGGGGAAGAACAGGTAGCCGTCGCGGTCGAACTGTTCCAGCTGCTCTTTCGTGAGTTTCACGTCTGTCTCCTGGGATCGTCGTGGGTGGGGGTGGGATGCAGGACGCTCGCGAGCCGCTCGCCCAGCGTGTCGGCGGCGCGCAGGCCGTGGTCTTCGATCAGGTGGGCCGCGCCGGCCTCGTCGCCGGAGGCGATCGCCTGCGCGATCGCCTGGTGTTCGTCCCAGACGCTCTCGCGCTGGCCGCTTTGCTGCAGCACGGCGCCCATCACGCGCTTGAGGTGCTGCCAGTGCAGCTTCGCGCTTTGGGCGATGAGGGGATTGCCCGCGGCCTCATAGAGCGCGGCGTGGAAAGCCAGGTCCGCGTCGATCATGGCCTTGACGTCACCGCCGCGCGCCGCCTGGCGCCCGGCGGCAATGACGTCCGGCCCGATGTGGAAACGCCGGCGCGCGGCCAGCCTGGCGGCCAGGGCATCTAGCGCGCCGCGCACCTGGTACACGTGCCGGATCCACTGCACGTCCAGCGGCGCCACCTGCAGGCCGCGGCCGGGCGCGTCCTGCACGAAGCCATCTTTCTTCAGCAGGCGCAGCGCCTGCAGCACCGGCTGGCGCGACACTGCCAGCTGCTGCGCGATCTCCTCCTGCGTGATGCGCTGGCCGGGTGCGAGCGAGCCGTCGCTGATCGCGTCGATCAAGGTGTCATGCACCCGCTGGACGAGGTCGGGGGCGGCTTCGAGCCGCAGCAGTTGCGCAGTCATGTGGCTCGTATTCTGTATACGGAATACGCTTGGAGCAAGCTGACGCGCGGTTGCGAAGCTGACAACATGTGTCAAGATGTTGCAACAACGAGGCGGACGGGGGTTGGGCATGACTACGCGAGACGGCGCCTGGTACGACGCCATGTACAACAACCGGGAGCTGGTGCCGGACCACCCGGCGTTCTTCTCCCGGTGGGACGCGCTGTCACGCGAGGCGCGCGAGACCAATCCTTGCGAACTGGATGTGCGCTACGGCCAGGGCGAGGGCGACACGCTCGACGTGTTCCCGGCCCCGCAAGGCGACGCGCCCGTGCTGGTGTTCATCCACGGCGGCTACTGGCGCTCGCTGGACAAGAAAGACCATTCCTTCATCGCGCCGGCCTTCACGCGCCACGGGGCCTGTGTCGTGGTTCCGAACTACGCGCTGTGTCCCGCAGTCACCATCCCGCAGATCACGGCGCAGGTGGCGCGTGCGGTCGCCTGGACCTGGCACAACATCGCGCGTTTCGGCGGGGACCGCCGCCGCATCGTGGTGGCCGGGCATTCCGCCGGGGGCCAGCTGGCGGCGATGATGCTGGCGTGCCTGTGGCAGCAGCTCGATACCAGCCTGCCGCGCGACACGGTGCGCAACGCGCTGGCGATCTCCGGGCTGCACGACCTGGACCCGCTGATGCGCACCACGTTCCTGCAACCGGTCATCAAGCTCACTCCCGAGCAGGTGGCCAACGCGAGTCCCGCGCGCATTTCAGCGCCGCGGCAGGGGACGCTGTACACGGTGGCCGGTGCGCTGGAAAGCGCGGAGTACCACCGCCAGAACCGGCTGATCCAGGAGGCGTGGGGGGCGAGGAGGGTGCCCGTGTGCGAGCTGTTGCCCGGGCTGCACCACTTCAGCATCCTCGAGGCGATG
>DATAGN010000318.1:0-6015 GCA_036263715.1 Ramlibacter sp. | reverse complement strand
GTTCTCCTCGTTGGATGGATTCGGTTTCAGCAGCCGGGGCCGCTCATTTCGGCGGTAGGCAGGTTGGGGCCCGGGCGGGCCTGGGTGGACAGCAGCAGGAAGGTGGCGTCGTCGGTGTCCACCACGAAGTCCGGCTGCCGGTCGCCGTCGAGGTCGGCCACGGCGCGCACGCTGCTTTGCGTGCCGGCCGGCCCGAGCAGGTAGGTGTAGGTGGCCTGGCCGTAGTGGATGGCGACCTGCAGCCCGGCGTCGACGTCCTGCACGCGCAGCTGGAACACCGCCTGGTTGCGGCGCAGTCCCTCCTGCAGCGCGGTGCCGGGCAGGCGGAAGAACAGCGCGTCGTCCGCCATCCCGCTACGGTCGCCGGGCTTCACCGCGCGCACGTCGATGCCGCCTTCGCGCGGCACCAGCCGGTACCACGCGTCCTGCGGCCACTCGCCGGCCTCGGCGCTGGCGACGTCCTGCCAGGTCTCGGCGTCGAGCAGCATGCCCTGCTCGGGACGGGCGTGCGACCAGACGGAGGCGGCGGCCACCGCGGCAGCGGCGACGAGGGCGTACTGGACGAGGGCTTTGCTGCGGCTTTGCATCGTGCTTCTCCTTGGGTTGACGATGGAAGCCATTCTTCGGATCGACCCGGGAAGGAACAACGCGCCCGCAAGGCGGCTTCGTTCACGCCCCGGAAGAAATCTTCCGGGGGCGAATCGCGCGGCTGGCGCCACAATGCCGGTCCATGACCAGAGTGGCCGTGATCGAGGACGACCTGCCCACCAGCAACCAGCTGTGCGGCTGGATCCGCGCCGCCCGCCCGGGCATCACCGTGGACCAGTGGTTCGACCGGGACAGCGCCGAGGCGGCGCTGGCGCGCGAGCACTACGACGTGGTGCTGCTGGACATCGAACTGGGGCACGAGCGCCACGCCGGCGTCGCCCTGATCAACGCGATCAACAAGCAGGCCACCGGCGTGCCCGTGCTGGTGGTGTCCGCCATGCCCGCGGCCATCTACCGCAGCATCATGAAGGCGCTGGATGCCTGGGACTACCTGCAGAAGACCACCTTCGAGGAGGCCGACTTCATCGAGACCTTCCTGGAGATCCTGCGCGTGGCGCGCGAGCGCAAGGCGCAGCGCGGCGCCGAGCCCGCGGGCGAGGAGCTCACGCTCGATCCGCTCTGGCAGCGCACGCCCACCTGGCGCGGCGAGCGCATCAACCTGCCGCTGACCGCCCAGCGCATCCTGGCGACGCTGTACGGCAAGCGCGGCGAGGTGGTGTCGTACGAGGAGCTGTTCGACGTGGTCAAGAGCGGCCGCAACCGCGACAACGTGCGCAAGCACGTGAGCACCATCCGCGACGCGCTGCGCGAAGTCGACCCCGGCTTCGAGGCGATCGAGAACGTGCCGATGCGCGGCTTCCGCTGGGCGGGCGCCGCCCGCCCGCGCGCATGAAGCTGCCCGAGCTGGGCCTGCCCCGGCTGGAGGTGCCGCGCCTCGGCCTGGCATCGTTCCGGCGGCGCATCCTCATCCGGCTGGTGTTCCTGCTGCTCGCGGCGGCGACGCTGGCGATGGCGGTGGTGCTGCTGCAGGACGAGAAGGAGCGCAGCTACCGCAGTTACCAGCAAGGCTTTCGCAAGACGCAGGCCGACCTGATCGCGCGGCTGCGCCAGCCGGCAGGGCAGCTGGCGCTGATGAACCCCGACGCGTCGGCTCATGCGACGCCGCTGCGTCCGCTGGTGCTGCCTTATCCGGCGCTCGACTTCGACGAGGCCGGCCGCGCGCAGCAGGCGGTGGACGTGGCCGGCTGCTCGGTGGTGTGGCCCGACGACGCCACGCTGTGCGCCGGCGTGGGCAGCAGCGCCTACGCCGGCGCCTTCCTGTACCTGGTGGGCAGCTTTGCCAGCGGCGACCTGGTCGGGCGCGAGGAGGGCGAGCTGGACCTGCAGGCGGTGCACCACGCGCGCATCCACGTACAGGTGGACGGCCGCACCCGCACCTGGGTCGCGCCCTTCGAGCGCCAGTCCATGCGCGGCGAGCCGCTGGTGCGCGGTCGCCTCGCCGCGTTCACCGCCAGCGACAGGGGCGAACTCGACGATGCGACGCGCCCGGTGCGCGACTTCCGCGGCTGGGTCACGCAAAGCGCGAGCTGCTCCGCCGGCGGCGAGCCGCCCGACTGCGCGCGCCGCGTGGCGTTTGCGATGCGCCTGCCGCTGGAAGCGCTGCGCGAAGCGGCGGGCACGGCGCGGCCCGAGTGGCCGCCGGCGATCCTGGAGCGCATGCGCGTGCAGGTGCAGATGCTCGCACCGGGGCGTGGCGCGCCGGTCTTCGACAGCAATGCGCCGGGCGCGGTGGCGCCCACCTCGCTGCAGGATCTCGCCCAGGCGCTGCAAGCCGGCGAGGTGCTCAGCATCACGCGGTCGGGCCAGCCCGCGCCGGTGGCGGTGGTCAAGGCGGCGCGCAGCGATGGCCCGGAGCGCAGCTCGCCGATGATCCTGCGCCTGATCGACCGCCTGCCCGTCGCCTCGCGTCCTGGCCCGGTGTCGGCGCGCGACACCATCGCCACGCCCCTGGGCAGCTACGACGTGCTGCTGGCCGGCGACGCCCGCGGCATCGACCGCAGCCTGGGCGTGATCGCCACCCGCATGTCCTGGTACGTGGGCGGCATGCTGGCAGCCATCGCGCTCGCCTGGCTGGTGATCGAGGTGGGCCTGCTGCGCCGCATGGCGGTGCTGACCAGGCGCGCCGCGGCGGTCTCGCACAACGTGCAGATGGATGCCTCGGGCGACGCGCGCATCGGGCAGCTCGACGTGTCGGACCTGCGCGGCCGCGACGAGCTGGGGATCCTGGCCGGCGGCCTCGCCGACCTGCTGCAGCGGGTAAAACTGGACGTGCAGCGTGAACAGCTGCGGGCGCAGCGCGAGCGCGACGTGCTGCAGGCGGTGGGCCACGAGATCCTGTCGCCGCTGCAGTCGCTGATGGTGCTGCATCCGCAGGCGGACGATCCGGCCCACCGCTACGTGCAGCGCATGCAGCAGGCGGTGAAGGTGCTGTATGGGCAGGCGTCGCCGACCGAGGCGCTGGCCGCGGCGCAGCTGGAGCTGGCGCCGCTGGACCTGGACGCCTTCCTGCGCGAGGTGGCGGACAACGCGCAGTTCGCCGGGATCGACGAGGTGCGTTACGTCGGCAGCGGCGCACCCGTGCTGGTGCGCGCCGATGCGTTCTCGCTCGAGGACGTGCTCGCGCACATCCTGCGCAACGCGCAGCGGCATCGCGCGGCCGGCACGCCGATCACGCTGTCGCTGCGCGTGGAAGACGCGTGCGCGGTCGCCGGGATCCACAACGTGGGCGCGGCGATCCCCGATGGGATGCTGGAGCGCATCTTCGACTATGGCGTGAGCGATGCGCCGCAGGACGACGGGTCCGGCCGCCGCGGTCAGGGGCTGTTCGTGGCGCGCACGTACATGGCCAAGATGGGTGCGACGGTGCAGGCACGCAACGTGGAGGACGGGGTCGTGTTCGAGTTGGCGTTCCCGCTGGACGGCTGAGTTTTTCTCCTTTCTCCTTCTTCCTCCCTCTCCCGCGAGCGGGAGAGGGAGAAGAGAGTGCCCCGCAGGCCGTCTCGCTGCGATAGGCTTTCGCCATGGTTTCGTTGCGCAGCCTTGCTCCGCTGCTGGCCTTGCTGCTGCTGGCCTGCCGGCCCGCGCCGCAGGCGCCGCCCGCGCCGCAGGCGCCCCCACCGTCGCGACCCGACCTGGAGCCGCAGGCACCGGCGCGGCCGCCGCCGGGCCCGATCGTTCCGGAACCGCAGCCGCTGGCCGACGAGGAGCGCGACGCGGTGCTGTTCGCGCGCTGGCGCGGCAAGCACCCAGCGCTGGTGGAGCCCTTCGAGGAATTCCTGCAGCACGAGCGCCTGGCGCAGGTCGTCCCCACCTACCAGCTGCTGCGCAGCGCCTCCATGTGGAAGGAATGCCAGGCCGAACCGTTCCAGGTGCCGCCGCCCGAGGAATGGGAGAAGGTGCGCGACCTGCTGCGCCTGCTGCAGGAGCTCAAGCGCCGGCACATCGTCTCGACCTTCGAAGTCGTTTCCGCCTACCGCGACCCGAAGCTCAATCGCTGCGCCGGTGGTGCGCCCGGCAGCTCGCACCAGCGCTTTGCCGTCGACATCGCGCCGCTGCCGGAGCCCGAGGCCGTGAGCCTGTGCCGCTTCTGGCGGGAGGAAGGCAGGGGCTGGGACATGGGCGTGAGCCGCTATCCGAGCGGGCGCATCCACATCGACCGCACCGGCTATCGGACCTGGGGCGCCTCCCATCGCCGCGGCAGCAGCTACTGCCTGCAGTAGGGAACTCACCCATGTGGTGGATTCCACGAATCACCGAGGTGTGATTGGGCGCGACCTCGGTCCCATGCGAAAGTAACAGGATGCTTTCGAGGTTCACTGTCATCACCAAGCTGTACGCGATGCTGGTCCTGCTGTTCGCGGGCATGGCCGGCGTCGCCTGGGTCGCCACCGCTTACATGCCGGCAGAGCGCCACGCCGAGTTCCACGCCATGGCGGCTGGAATGATCCTCGGCGCCATGGTCTTCGGCACCATGCTGCGCCTGTCGATCCGCACCGGCATCCTCACCAACATCCGCGCGGCCTCGCACGTGATCGGCCGTGTCTCCGAAGGCGACCTGACCGCACGCGTGAACGTGCGGGCCTACGGCGAGACCGAGAAGATGCTGCGCGGCCTCGAGCGCATGACGGCCGATCTCGCCGCGCTGGTGGGCGCCGTCGCGCGCAGCTCGCAGGCGGTGGCCGCCGGCAGCGCGCGGATTGCCGAAGGGCACCGCGACTTCGCCTGGCGCACCGAGAACCAGGCCAGCACCCTGGAGGAGACCGCCAGTTCCATGGAGGAACTCACCTCCACGGTCGCGCACAACGCCGATACGGCCCGCGAGGCGAGCCAGCTTGCACGCAGTGCCGCCGACGTGGCGACGCAAGGCGGCAAAGTGGTGGCCGACGTGGTGCGCACCATGGATGGCATCTCCGCGGCGGCGCGTCGCATCAGCGAGATCAGCGGCGTCATCGACGGCATCGCCTTCCAGACCAACCTGCTGGCGCTCAATGCGGCGGTGGAAGCCGCGCGTGCCGGCGAGCAGGGCCGCGGCTTCGCGGTGGTGGCCGCCGAGGTGCGCACGCTGGCGCAGCGCAGCGCCGCCGCCGCGCGCGAGATCAAGACGCTGATCAGCGACTCCGTCGCGCAGGTGGACGCCGGCCACCGGCTGGTGGGCACCGCGGGCGAGACCATGCACGAGATCGTGGGCTCGGTGCGCCGCGTGAGCGACCTCATCGCCGAGATCGCCGCTGCGAGCAACGAGCAGAGTTCGGGCATCGTGCAGGTGAACACCGCCATCGCCGAACTCGAGCAGGGCGTGCAGCAGAACGCGTCGCTGGCGCAGGAAGCCTCCGAAGCAACGGCGTCGCTGGCGCAGGAGGCGGAAATGCTCCAGCGGATGGTGGCGCGTTTCCAGATCGAGGAGCAGGCGCCGTCGCGCGCGATGGTTCTGGCGTGAGTCCGCGTCGCCCCAGGCGCCGTGCGATGCCGCCCCGCCGTGACAGGGACCCGCGCGCTTCGCTCGCGGGCAACCTGGAAGTCCGGCTCCAGCGCCGCCTGCGACTTAACTCGCTGCGCGTTGGCCCGCCTGCGGACCAACGCTCCGCTCGGACAGAAGTCGCAAGCATGAGACGTACGCGTGGCTCGATATGCGCTAAAGCGCGCTCGTAGCCACGCTGCGGCGCTGGAACCGGACTTCCAGGCCCCGTCCCGAACGCGGGGCGGCACCGCACGAGTGCCTGGGGCGCCGCTCGTGCCGCGCGACGTGGGTAACGCGCGAGCCAACGGTCATACGGTGTCATATACATCTGCGGCGAGACCAACGGGCGTCGGGGTTCGCCTTCGGGCTCACCCCGACCTACGGGGATAGAAAACCAACCGGCGAACGGCACGAGCGGCGCGCCGGGTGCGGTGCGGTGACGGGCCGCG
>DATAGN010000317.1:0-2200 GCA_036263715.1 Ramlibacter sp. | reverse complement strand
ACGCGCGCCGCGCCAGCCAGCGCCGCACCGGGATCAGCACCAGGAAGAAGATGCCCAGCGCGAGTTCCGCCAGGCCGGGCGGGATGGACAGCAGCAGGCTCGCGCCGAGGATCGCGCCGGGCACGGCCGTCGCGCAGTAGGCGAAGCAGGCGCGCCAGTCGATGTCGCGCCACCAGGCGAGCACGCGCCCGAAGTTGCCCATGACGGCGGCCACGGCCATGATCGGAACCGCGTGGCGCGGCCCGAACATGACGACCAGGATGGGCATGAGCACCAGGGAAGATCCCGTGCCGACGATGCCGCCGAGGGTGCCGGCGGCCAGGCCGGCGACAAGGAGGAGGAGCCAGTCCGCCGTCATTCGAGGCGCCGGACTTCGCCGTTGCCGCGTGTGGCGCCTTCATGGAACAGGTCGAACAGGTACTGCGCGATCTCCGCTTCCTGCACGTCGTCCGGAATGACGAAGTTCGCCGGGCTGCGCTTGCCGTCGTTGCCGACCGCGTGCACCTGCCACGACGTGCCCTCCCTGCGGATCGAGAAGATGCGGCCGAAGACGTTGAAGCGAAGGGCGGGCATGGGGCATGGTAGCTGCGTTGGGGTGGTGCCGCGCAGCCGCCCTCACCCCTGCCCTCTCCCGCGGGCGGGAGAGGGAGTCAAGCCAAGCCGCACCATTCGGCGACACGATGCGCCAGGTCCATCCACAAGGCCCAGGCGGCGGTGGCGGCCAGCAGCAGGCCGGCGATGCGCGTGCCGCGGTCCTTCTTCATGCCGTTGCCCACCGCCTGCAGCTTGCGCAGCAGCGATGGGCCCAGGCCCAGGGAGATACCGCTGCCCAGGGCGAACAGCGCCATGCTCAACGCCCCCTCGAGCACGCCGCCCGACAGCGATGCGACCAGCAGCGCCGAATACAGCAGCCCGCAAGGCATGGCGACCCACAAGGCACCGGTGGCGAAGAGGCCGCCGCGCCGCTGCGCCATCGGCCGCACTTTCGCCCAGACCGTGCGCCCCGCCGACTCCACCCAGGCGGGCTGCCTCGCCTGCGCCAGCAGCATCAGGCCCCACAGCAGCACCGCCAGGTGGAACACGGTCCATACCGGCCGAAGCGCCGCGGTGTGCTGCGAAAGCCAGGCCAGGCTTTGCATCGCCGCTCCGGCGGCGGCGCCCGCAGCCGTGTAGCCCGCGAGCCGGCCGCCCTGGAAGGTCCACATGCCGCGCACGGGCTGCGCCCCCACGCCGCGGATCACGCCGCCACAGGCCGCGCCGCACATCGCCAGGCAGTGGGGCCCGCCGGCGAGCCCCATGAGGAAGGCGGTCCCTGCCAGCGCCAGGCTCATGTCAGATGATCCGGGAGAAGCGCGCGCGGTTGCGGTCGGCCTGCAGGTACTTGTCGAACTGCATCGCCACCGCGCGCACGAAGAACCAGCCCTGCGCCGTCACCTGGATGCCGGTGTCGTCGACCACCACCATGCCCTGCTCCTGCAGCTGCTTCATCTGCTCCAGCTCCGCGGCAAAGTAGCTGCCGAAATCCAGCAGCCAGGCCGTCTCGATCGCCTCGAACACCAGCTGCCCCTGGCACATCAGGGCCATGATCAGCGCACGGCGCGCGAGGTCGTCGCGCGACAGGGCGAGACCCCGCACCACGGGCAGCTTGCCCTGGTCCAGCAGGTCGCAGTATTCGTCCATGGTCTTGGCGTTCTGGCTGTAGGTCGCGCCGACCTTGCCGATCGCCGACACGCCCAGCGCGACCAGGTCGCAGTCGGCATGCGTGCTGTAGCCCTGGAAGTTGCGGTGCAGCCGGCCCTGGCGCTTGGCCACCGCGAGCGAGTCGCCCGGCAGCGCGAAGTGGTCCATGCCGATGTAGACGTAGCCCGCGCTCAGGAAGGCCGCGAGGGCCTGCGACAGCATGCCGACCTTGCTGGCCGCGCCGGGCAGCTCGATCGAGATGATGCGGCGCTGCGGCTTGAAGCGCTCCGGCAGGTGCGCGTAGCCGTACAGGGCGATGCGGTCCGGCCGCAGTTGCGCCACCTGCTGCAGGGTCCGTGCGAAGGACTCGGGCGTCTGGCGCGGCAACCCGTAGATCAGGTCGACATTGATGGAATCGAAGCCGATGCGGCGCGCATCTGCCATGAGCGCCGCGGCCTGCTCGTACGGCTGCACGCGGTGCACTGCCTTCTGCACGTCCGGGTCGAAGTCCTGCACGCCG
>DATAGN010000316.1:0-4609 GCA_036263715.1 Ramlibacter sp. | reverse complement strand
CGAGCCGCCGCGGTATGCGGCCCAGGCGCGCGTGCTCGAAGAACAGGAAGGCGCAGATCGCCAGGCCGAAGCCGGCGGAGACGCGCCGCGTGTGCAGGAACCAGGCGAGCTTGTCGTTCAGCGGCGCCAGCCAGTGCGCCGCCGCCAGCAGCAGGCAGCCCAGGATCAGCCCGTTGATGAAGACCTGCGGCCGGCGCGACAGGCGCAGCAGGCACCACACCACGGGCACCATCAACAGCTCGTGGTAGTGGTTGATCGCGCCGGCCGCCGAGCGGCTGATGTCGCCGGAAAGCGTGCGCAGGGCGATGTACGCGAACAGCACGAGGCCGATCGCGATCAACGGCTCGCGCCAGGGCTGCAGGCGCCACACCCGCTGCGGCTGGGCCACGAACAGCACCACCAGGGTGGTGAGCGCCAGGGCGGTGCCGGCGGTGGAGAACAGCAGGAACAGGCCGAGGCAGAAGAGGGCGACGTCCAGCACCGCCTGGTAGACGCGTTCCGCCCAGGGCAGCGGGTCATGCGCAACGTGCGGGTCGACGGCCGTCGTCATG
Source organism: Ramlibacter sp. (assembly GCA_036263715.1). GTDB lineage: Bacteria > Pseudomonadota > Gammaproteobacteria > Burkholderiales > Burkholderiaceae_C > Ramlibacter. The sequence continues at coordinate 4,058 of DATAGN010000316.1, read as the reverse complement.
CCGGCACTTCCTCGTTCAGGTGCAGCGCGTGCAGCCGCGCGTACAGGCCGCCGCGCGTGATCAGTTCGGCGTGCGTGCCCAGTTCGGCCACCCGCCCGTGGTCCAGAACCGCCACGCGGTCCGCGTGTTCGATGGTCGACAGGCGGTGGGCGATGATGATCGTGGTGCGGCCCGCCATCAGGCGGCGCAGCGCGTCCTGCACCATGCGTTCGGATTCGTTGTCCAGCGCCGAGGTCGCCTCGTCCAGGATCAGCACGGGCGCGTCCTTGTAGACGGCGCGGGCGATGGCCAGCCGCTGCCGCTGCCCGCCGGACAGCGACGCCGCGTTGTGGCCCACCTGCGAGGCGATGCCCTGCGGCAGCTGCGCCACCAGCGCGCCGAGGTTCGCCGCCTCCAGCGCCCGCTGCACGCGCTCGTTGTCCAGGGACTGTCCGAGCGCCACGTTCGCGGCCAGCGTGTCGTTGAACATCACCACGTCCTGGCTCACCATCGCGAACTGCCGGCGCAGCGCCTGCAGGTCCCAGTCGCGCACCTCGTGGCCATCCAGCAGCAGCTGGCCGTGCGTGGTGTCGATGAAGCGCGGCAGCAGGTTGGCCAGCGTGGTCTTGCCGGAGCCGGAAGGCCCGACCAGGGCGATCACCTCGCCCGGCCGGATGTCCAGCGACACGTCGTGCAGGGCAGGGCGCTCGGCGTTCGGGTAGCGTACCGTCACTGCGCGCAGCTCCACGTGCCCCTGCGCCCTGGCCGGCGCGTAGCTGCCGCCCGACTCGGGCTCGGCATGCTCCACCAGGTCGAAGGAGCGTTCCAGTGCCGCCAGGGCCCGCGTGATCGGGCTGGTCACTTCCGACAGGCGCTTGACCGGCGCGATCAGCATCAGCATGGCGGCCACGAAGGCGGCGAACGCGCCGACGGTCATGCTGTCGCGGCTTTGCCAGAGGGCGATGCAGATCACCACGGACAGCGCAGCGGCCGAGAGCATGTGCATGGTCGGCGTGATGAGGGCCTGCGCCACCGCGGACTTCATCGCCAGTCGGCGCAGCGTGAGGCTCAGCGCCCGGAAGCGCTCGGCCTGCACCGGCTGCGCGGCGTGCAGGCGCACCACGCGGTTGGCCAGCACGTTTTCCTCCACGGCATACGACAGGTCGATGGTGGCGGCCTGGCTGCTCTTGGCCAGGCCGTAGAGGCGCCGCGATGCGGTGCGCATCAACCAGGCCACGGCCGGGGCGAGCAGCAGCACGATCAGCGTGAGCTGCCAGTTCAGCCAGATCAGGTAGGCGAGCAGGGCGACCAGTGCCAGGCTGTCCTTCACCAGCGCCGTCAGCGCGTTCACCAGCAGGCTGAAGCCGTTCTGCACCTCGTGCACGATGCTGTTGGACAGCGAGGAGGCCGACTCGCGCGTGAACAGGTCCATGCGCGCATCCAGCAGGCGCGCGAACAGGGCCTGGCGCAGCGCGAACATGCCCTCGTTGGCGATCTTGGCCAGCGCGATGTCGGCGATGAAGCCGGCGCTGCCGCGGATGCCGAACAGCAGCAGCAAGGCGGCGGGCACCAGCCACAGGTTGAAGCTGTCCTGCTTGAAGCCCTGGTCCAGGAAAGGCTTCATCAGCGCCGGCACCGCGGGCTCGGTCGCGGCACCCACGATCGTGGCGACCATCACCACGATCCAGATGTGGCGCACGTGCGCGATGTACGGAAAAACGCGGCGCACCCGCTGCGCGAGGCCGGCTTCAGGCACGGTCGGGGGCACGGGCATAATCGAACTTCATGCGTGGATTATCCAGCGAATCCGCCGGCGCCCCGGGCGCCGCCGAGCTCAGCGCCATCGTCATCACGCGCAACGAAGAGGCCCGCATCCGCGACTGCCTCGCCTCCGTCTCCTTCGCGGCGGAGATCATCGTGGTGGACAACGCCAGCACCGACGCCACGCCCGACCTCGCGCGCGCCGCCGGCGCGCAGGTGCACCACGCGCCCGATTGGCCGGGCTTCGGGGCGCAGAAGAACCGCGCCCTGGCCCTGGCCACCAAGCCCTGGGTCCTGTCCATCGACGCCGACGAACGCGTCACGCCGCAGCTGCGCGACGAGATCCTCTCCGTGCTGCGACAAGGCGACCCCACGCAGGCCTGGGACATGCCGCGGCGTTCCAGCTACTGCGGCCAGTACATGGCGCATTCGGGCTGGTACCCGGACCGGGTCACGCGCCTGTTCCGCCGGGGCGCGGCGCGCTTTTCGGACGACATCGTCCACGAGCGCCTGCTGGTGGACGGCGCTGTCGGCCACCTGCGCTCCGACCTGCTGCACGCGAGCTTCGACGACTTCGAGACCGTGCTGGACAAGGTGAACCGCTATTCAACCGCCGGCGCGCAGCGCATGTTCGCCGCCGGCAAGCGCACATCGTTCGCGGGCGCCATGCTGCGGGCCTGGTGGGCCTTCGTGCGCACCTATGTCCTGCGCCGGGGCTTCCTCGACGGCCGCCTCGGCTTTGCCCTGGCGGTGTCGAACGCCGAAGGCACCTGGTACCGCTACCTCAAGCTGTGGCTGATGCAGCGCCAGGGGCGATGAGAACGGCGTTCATCGTCCTCACGTACAACCGCCCGGACGCGCTGCTGCAGGTGCTGGCGGCGCTCGCGCGCCAGTGCGGCCCGGCGCACGAAGTGCTCATCGCCGACGACGGCTCGCGGCCCGAGCACGTGCAGGCACTGCGCGACAGGCTGCCGGCCTTCCGCTGTCGCGTGCGCCACGTCTGGCACCCGGATACCGGCTTCACCATTGCCAGGGCGCGCAATGCGGCGGCAGCGCGCACCGATGCCGACTACCTGGTCTTCATCGACGGCGATTCGGTGCCCAACCCGCGCTTCGTCGCGCAGCACGAGGCGCTGGCGCAGGCGGGCCAGTTCGTCATCGGCAAGCGGGTGCTGCTGGAAGAAAAGCTCACGCAGGACGTGGTGCAGGGCCGCGTCGACCTGCAGTCCCTGGGCGCGGCCGACTGGATCCGGCTGCGCCTGGCCGGCCAGGCCAACAAGCTGACCCACCTGCTGTCCGTGCGCCCGCGCGGCCACGTCGTGCGCGACTTCCGCTGGCGCGGCATCCGCGGCGCCAACATGGCTTTCTGGCGCGGCGACTTCGCGCGCGTCAACGGCTTCGACGAGGCCTTCGCCGGCTGGGGCCACGAGGACGCGGACATCGTCCTGCGGCTGCACAACAGCGGCACCGTGCGTTGCAATGCCCTGCTGGGCACCGAGGTCTACCACCTGTGGCACCGCCAGAACAGCCGCGCCGACGAGGCCGACAACCGCCGGCGTGTCCAGGACCGGCTTTCCGGCGGCATGATCCGGGCAGAGCGCGGCCTGGATGTCGCGCTTCACACAACGGGTACCGTCGTGACTGAACTGAACCGATGAACCAGACACAAAGCAGAATGCAATCCTCCAAGAGCTCCTGGCGCCGGCGCGAGCTGCTGGCGCTGATGGCCGGTGCGGCGGGCGGCCCGGCCCTGGCGCAGTTCCGCGTGGAAGTCACCGGCGTGGGCCTCACGCAGCTGCCCATCGCGATCGCGCCGTTCCGCGGCGACGCCGAGGCGCCGCAGAAGATCGCCGCCATCGTGCAGGCCGACCTGGAGCGCAGCGGCCAGTTCCGCGTGATCGATGCATCCGGCACGGGCGCGCTGGACGAGACGAGCCGCCCGGACCTGGGGCCCCTGCGCCAGCGCGCGGCGGACTCGCTGGCCGTGGGCAGCGTCTCGCGCCTGGCCGACGGCCGCTACGACGTGCGCTTTCGCCTGTGGGACGTGGTGCGCACCCAGAGCATCGCGGCCGACGGCTTCGTCGTGGTGGCGGCGGACCTGCGGCTGGCTGCGCACCGCATCGCCGACCTGATCTACGAGAAGCTCACCGGCGAGAAAGGCATCTTCTCCACGCGCATCGCGTATGTCACCAAGGCGGGCACGCGCTACAACCTGTGGGTGGCCGACTCCGACGGCGAGAACGCGCAGTCGGCCCTGGCCAGCAACGAACCGATCATCTCGCCCGCGTGGGCGGCCAGTGGCCGGCAGCTGGCCTACG
>DATAGN010000315.1:0-2818 GCA_036263715.1 Ramlibacter sp. | reverse complement strand
GTGCTGTTCGTGGTGGAGGCCGGCAACTTCACGCTGGGCGACGCCAAGGTGCTGTCGCTGCTGAAGCCCGGCATCCCCGCGATCCTGATCGCCAACAAGCTCGACCTGGTGCACCGGCGCGGCGAGCTGGCGCCGTGGCTGCGCGACATGCAGCAGCGCCACCCCTTCAACGAGTTCATGCCGATCTCGGCCAAGCAGAAGAAGGACGTCGACCGCCTGCTGGAAGTCTGCGGCAAGTACCTGCCGGCACAGCCCTGGTGGTACGGCGAGGACGAGCTCACCGACAAGAGCGAGCGCTTCATGGCCGGCGAGATGATCCGCGAGAAGCTGTTCCGCCTCACCGGCGAGGAACTGCCGTACACGTCCACCGTGGTGGTGGACAAGTTCGAGGAAGAGCCCAGCCCCAAGTTCAAGCGCATGGTGAAGATCGCCGCCACCATCGTGGTGGAGCGCGACAGCCACAAGGCCATGGTGATCGGCGAGGGCGGCGACAAGCTCAAGCGCATCGGCACCGAAGCCCGCACGGAGCTGGAGCAGCTGTTCGATGCCAAGGTGTTCCTGCAGATGTTCGTGAAGGTCCGCTCCGGGTGGGCCGACGACGAGGCGCGCGTGCGCAGCTTCGGCTACGAGTGAGCCGGCGCGCGACCGACGCCCCGGTGGTGCCCGCATGAGTCCCCGCATCGAGCTGCTGCAGGCGATGCCCGTCTTCGGCGGGGTGCGCGACAAGGCGCTGGCCTTCCTGCTGGCCGTGTCGTCCCAGAGGCGCCTGGCCGCCGGCGAATTCTTCTTCCGCGAGGACGACGAGGCGCAGTCCATGTTCGTGCTGGAAGCCGGCCAGGTGGCGGTGGTCAAGGAAAGGAACGGCCACCAGTACGTTCTGAGCCACATGGGCAAGGGCGACTGCTTCGGCGAAATGTCGCTCATGGACCTGCGCCACCGCAGCGCCTCGGTGGTCGCCCTCGAGGCGTGCCAGGCGATCGAGCTGTCCACCGCCAACCTGTACATGCTCTACCAGGACGACCTGGAGCAGTTCACCATCATCCAGATGAACATGGCGCGCGAGGTGAGCCGCCGCCTTCGCGATGCCGACGAGCGCCTGTTCCAGGCCAAGATCGGCAGCGTGGCGGAAGGCTCCGACTACGTCTTCCGGCTCACCTGAGCGCACCGCATGAAGCGCATCGCCGACGAACCCGCCTTCGTCCTGCACCGCTACGACTGGAGCGAATCGAGCCTGATCCTGGAGCTGCTGACACGCCACCACGGGCGCATCGCGGTGGTTGCCAAGGGGGCCAAGAAGCCCAGTTCCAACTTCCGCCCCGTGCTGCTGCCGCTGCAGCCGCTGCACGTGGCCTTCGGCGGTGACGCGGAGATCCGCGCGCTGAAGTCGGCCGAGTGGCTGGGCGGCCAGGTCATGCCGACCGGCGACGCGCTGCTCTCGGGCTACTACCTCAACGAACTGCTGCTGCGCCTGCTGGCCCGCGACGACCCGCATCCGCCGCTGTTCGACGTGTATGCCGCCTGCGTGCGGGTGCTGGCGGCGCAGGACCGGCAGATGCTGGAGCCGGCGCTGCGCGCCTTCGAACTGCTGCTGCTGCGCGAGATCGGCCTGCTGCCCTCGCTGGACGTCCAGACCGCCACGCTGGCGCCGCTGCTGGCCGACGAGCGCTACAGCCTGCGGCCCGAAGGCGGGCTGGTGGAAGCGCATGACCCCGACGGCCGCGGCAGCCTGGCGGGCGCGCAGTGGCTGGGGCTGCAGGCGGCACTGGACGATCCGGCGCCGTTCCATGCGACGCTGCGGCAGGCGGCGGAGCTGGGCGAGCTCAAGACGCAGCTGCGGGCGCTGCTCCACTACCATTGCGGCATCGCCACCTTGCGCACCCGGCAACTGATGATCGACCTGCAAGCCCTATGAGCCCCGCAAGCACCGCGCTGTCCGTCAACGTCAACCTCGTCGCGCAGATCCGCAACCGGCGCGACCTGGGCTTTCCCAGCGTCACGCGGGCGGCGCAGGTCTGCCTGGAGGCCGGCGCGCACGGGATCACCGTGCATCCGCGACCGGACGCCCGCCACATCCGGGCCAGCGACGTGCACGAACTGCACGCGCTGCTGCAGCGGGACTGGCCGCAGGTGGAGTTCAACATCGAGGGCAACCCCTTCCACAACCTGATGGGCTTCGTGCGCGAGCTGCGGCCGCACCAGTGCACCTTCGTGCCGGACAGCGAGGGCCAGCCCACCAGCGACCACGGCTGGAACCTGCGCGCCGACGGCGAGCGGGTGAAGCCGCTGATCGCCGAGGCCAAGGCGCTCGGCGTGCGCGTGAGCCTGTTCATGGACGCCGAGCCCGCCGACATGGCGCTGGCCAAGGCCCTGGGCGCCGACCGGGTGGAGCTCTATACCGAGCCCTATGCGGCCGCGTGGAACACGCCGCGGCAGCAGCAGGAACTGGATCGTTTCGCGGCCGCTGCACGCGCCGCGCAGGAGGCGGGCCTGGGCGTCAACGCCGGGCACGACCTCAATCGCGAGAACCTCACGGCATTCCTGCGGGCCGCGCCGAACGTGCTTGAAGTGTCCATCGGCCACGCACTGATCTCGGACGCCCTGGAGCTCGGCTACGCGGCGACGGTGCGCGAGTACCTGGCCGCCATCGAACGCAGCGCCGTGAAGTGATCTACGGGATCGGCACCGACATCTGCGACGTGCGGCGCATCCGCGCGTCCCTCGAGCGGCACGGCGAGCGCTTCGTGCGCAAGATCCTGAGCGACGCCGAGTTCGCGACCTGGCAGGCGCGCAGCGCCCGCTGGCCGGAGCGCGGCGTGCG
>DATAGN010000314.1:0-1574 GCA_036263715.1 Ramlibacter sp. | reverse complement strand
CGCCCCCTGAAACCAGGCGCCGCGAGGGCCCACGAGGCCAGCGCGGTCTCCGCACCGGCGGGGCCCGCCGCGGCTGCAAAACACCTATTCTTGCCATCATGAAACGCGACGCGTCCCCGCACCAGCTTCCCCAGCTGCCCGCCCAGCCGATCAGCCAGGATGTCCTGCGCGAGAAGTACCTCAAAGGCAGCGAGGCCACCGAGGCCGACCTGCTGCGGCGCGTTGCGCGCGCGCTGGCCAGCATCGAGGCGGAACCCACGCGAGCCGACTGGGAGCAGCGCTTCTTCGACAACCTGCAGGCGGGTGCCATCGGCGCCGGCCGCATCATGAGCGCGGCGGGGACCGAGCTCGAGGCCACCCTGATCAACTGCTTCGTGCAGCCGGTGGGCGATGCCATCCAGGGCCGCGACGACGAAGGCTTCCCCGGCATCTACGAGGCCCTGCGCGAAGCCGCCGAGACCATGCGCCGCGGCGGCGGCGTGGGCTACGACTTCTCCCGCATCCGCCCCCGCGGCGCGGAAGTCAAGGCGACCGCCTCGCTGGCGTCCGGCCCCTGCAGCTACATGGACGTCTTCGACCGCTCCTGCGCCACCGTCGAAAGCGCCGGCTCGCGCCGCGGCGCGCAGATGGGCGTGCTGCGCATCGACCATCCGGACGTGCTGGAGTTCATCACCGCCAAGCGCACCCCGGGACGCTGGAACAACTTCAACGTGTCGGTCGCGGTCACGGACGATTTCATCCGCACGCTGCAGGCGGGGGGCGACTGGGCCCTGGTGCACAAGGCCAGGCCCGGTGCCGCACTGATCGCGCAGGGCGCGCAACTGCGCGAGGACGGGGTGTGGGTGTACCGCACGCTGCCCGCGCAGCAGCTGTGGGACGTGGTGATGCGTTCGGCCTACGACTTCGCCGAACCCGGTGTCCTCTTCATCGACACCGTCAACCGCGAAAACAACCTGCGGTATGCGGAGCGGATCGCCAGCATGAATCCCTGCGGGGAACAGGCGCTGCCCCCCTACGGCTGCTGCGACCTCGGCCCCGTCATCCTGACGCGCTTCGTGCGCAACCCATTCGGCTTCGGCGGCTCCCCCGCCTTCGACTTCGAGCGATTCTCCCGCGCGACCGCGCTGCAGGTGCGGGCGCTCGACAACGTGCTGGACCTCACGCACTGGCCCCTGCCGCAGCAGCGCGAGGAGTCCCGGTCGAAGCGTCGCATCGGGGTGGGCTTCACCGGACTGGGCGACGCACTGGCGATGCTGCGGCTGCACTACGGTTCGCCCGAAGCGCGCCAGATGGCGGCGCGGATCTCGCGCTGCATGCGCGATGCCGCCTACGCAGCCTCGGTGGAGCTCGCCAGGGAGAAAGGCGCGTTCCCGCTGTTCGATGCCGACAAGTACCTGGAGGCCGGCACCTTCGCCAGCCGGCTCGACGAGCCGCTGAAGCAGCAGATCCGGCAGCACGGCATCCGCAACAGCCACCTGCTGTCGATCGCGCCGACCGGCACGGTCAGCCTTGCGTTCGCCGACAACGCCTCCAACGGCATCGAGCCCGCCTTCTCCTGGACCTATCGGCGCAAG
>DATAGN010000313.1:0-2164 GCA_036263715.1 Ramlibacter sp. | reverse complement strand
CGCCCCGACAAGCCGCCGCAGGACTGCCGCTACGACCAGCTCGAAGTGACGACGCCCTTCGAACTGGCGAAGGTGTTCGGGGCCTAGTCCGCCCGGCGGCGGAAGCACTCGCTTGCGTGGTCGTCGACGATGCCCACCGCCTGCATCCAGGCATAGACGATCACGGGCCCGACGAACTTGAAGCCGCGGCGCTTCAACTCCTTCGAGATCTCTTCCGACTTCGGCGTGCTCGCCGGCACGGTGCGGCCGTCACCGCGCAGCACCTTGCCGTCAGTGAAGGACCAGCAGAACGCCGAGAAGTCCTCGCCTGCGTGCTCCATGTCGCAGTAGATCCGTGCCGCCGCGATGGTGGCGTCGATCTTCGCGCGCGAGCGGACGATGCCCGGGTCGCCCAGCAGGCGCTGCACCTGCCGCTCGCCGAAGCGGGCCACCTTGGCCGGTTCGAAGCCGGCAAAGGCCTTGCGGAAGGCTTCGCGCTTGTGCAGCACGGTGCGCCAGGACAGGCCCGCCTGGAAGCCCTCCAGCATCAGCATCTCCCACAGCATGCGCGCATCGTGCTGCGGCACGCCGCATTCCTCGTCGTGGTACTGCGCCATCAGCGCATCGCCGCGCGCCCACGCGCAGCGATGCAGTTCGTCCACGGCCATCAGGCGTCGAACGTGATGTGCACGGAGGGCGCGCTGCGTTTCGCACCGCCGTGGAAAACCGCTTCGATGTTGTTGCCGGCCGGGTCGAGCACGAAGGCCGCGTAGTAGCCGGGGTGGTAAGGGCGCTCGCCCGGTGCACCGTTGTCGCGCCCGCCATGCGCGAGCGCCGCTCGGTGGAAGGCCTGCACCATCGCGCGGTCGCGCGCCTGGAACGCGAGGTGATGGCGGCCCGTCAGCGCGCCGTGTGCCGCCGGGCTGTGCGGCGTGGAGACGAACAATTCGTCCGCCCAGAAATACCCGTCGCCGGTGCCGCCCATGGGAATTCCCAGCACGTCGAAGATCGCCTGGTAGAAGGCCTGGACGGCCGGCAGGTCGCTGACGACCAGCTGGATGTGGTCGACCAGCCGGCCGCGATGCAGTTCCTGTGCTTGCATGGTGCTCACCCTCCTGGAGGCGCACATCCTAGCGGGACTGCGGCGGCGGCACGTGCTCGAGGCCGCACACCTCGGCGCGACAGACCACCCTGCACCGGTGGAACGCCCTGCCGCAGCTTTGCGAGGCGAGGGCGCCCGTTTTCGTCGGCTGTTCGACCCCCTGTTCGAACGCGATACACGCGTCGAAGGTCAGGTTGGTGACCGGGATGATGACGGTCGCCGCCGCCGGCCCGCACAGGCCAGCCGACGCGACGATTGCCGCCAACACGCGGGTGAACAGCACGTCACCTCCTCCCCCGCAACTCGCAGCGTTCGCCCTGGCAGCGCACCCTGCAGATCTGCCACGGGTCGAGGCAGGGGATCGTGGCGAAGAACTGCTTCGGCACCGGAAAGGAAAGCCTCACTTGCCCGTCGCCGCACTCGCTCGGCACCGCTGGGGCACCGTTGCGGTGGCCCAGCGAGGCACTGACGGTGACGACCCTGGGCACGTCCTGCCGAACCCGGGACTGCAGGTACAGCATCCGCTGCGCATCGCGCGCGAGGTTGGCCTCGTCGTCCGATCGGATCTCGACGTATGCCCACCGCAGCGGCGCCTGGGACGGGATCACGGAATAGAGGTGCGCCAGCGCCGTGTCACTCGTTGGCGACAGCTGCACGGCCGATCCCTCGAAGGAGAGGCAGGCATCGAACGTCCAGATCGGTCCCCAGGCGTGGACGTTCGCGCGCGCGGGCGCTGCCGCCGTCGCCACGGCGACGGCCAGCAGCGCGAGGCATCCGGCCTTCATGCTCACCCCTCCTTGCCGGGCTTGCCTTCCTTGGGCCGCAGCCGCGCCGGCACGTGTTCCAGGTTGATCCGCACGCGGTACCAGAGCGAGGAACTCCCGCGCATCCGGTCCACCAGCACGTCCTGCGGCTCCAGGTGCGCGGCGGCCTTCGGGTGCCTGGCCTTCCACTCGTCCGCGGCCGCCACGGCTTCGGCCTCACGGTCGGCCCGCGCCACCTCGATCACCGGCTTTTTCACGCGTGTCGACGGTGGCGCGCGACGCGGCTCCCCGGCGGCCTTCGCATAGTGCGGCGGCCAGG